>NZ_JBSHKH010000141.1:0-20738 GCF_053643595.1 Streptomyces sp. NPDC055506
CCTCTGTTCTCAGAGGCAGCCGCCCGTTCACCGGCCTGTGCCGGGCTGGCTCGTCGTCGGACGCGAGGTCTCAGCGCTCTTCTTCGGAGGCGGTCGCGGGAACGGTCGTGAGCCGCTCCGTCTCGTCCTGTATCTCAGCGGCGATCTTCTTGAGTTCCGGCTCGAACTTGCGGCCGTGGTGGGCGCAGAAGAGCAGTTCTCCGCCGCTGAGCAGCACGACGCGCAGGTACGCCTGGGCGCCGCAACGGTCGCAGCGATCAGCGGCCGTCAGGTGGCTCGCGGGGGTCAGAACAGTAGTCACGTCGCCTCTTCTCTAGCTCGACGAGCTGTCGTACCTGGGTCAACATCCAACCAGCCATAAAACGTTCCCGCTCGTGGCTTTTCCTCGAAAAAATCTTGCGAGGCGGCTGTCTGCTGCCGGTTGGCGGCGAATGTGCCGTATTGCGTGTCTATGTGTCTTACGGGGCTTCGCGTTGTATCGGTGGTCGGTCCTCCCGGCTGGGTTGCCGGTTGTTCATGAGGACGTGCCCGGAGCCTAAATGGTTCATGCCTGGAAGGGAACGTGATGTGTACTTCACTCCATCGAGGGATCGAACACGCATGCGAGCCTGGACTAGTCTGAGTCTCTGACGAGGGTGGCGTTACAACGGCTCTACCAGGCCTCGGTACCCTCTCACCGGTGACTGAAGCCGCGCCCTTACCCATGAGGGCCCCATCTGAAATTCAGCGAGGAGCGAACCGCGTGACCGCCGAAACGTCCGTGCCGTCCACAGCTCTGCTGGCAGGAGCAGACCGGGACGGTTCCAACTACACCGCGCGGCACCTGCTCGTCCTTGAGGGGCTCGAGGCCGTGCGCAAGCGCCCGGGCATGTATATCGGGTCGACCGACAGCCGCGGTCTCATGCACTGCCTCTGGGAGATCATCGACAACTCCGTCGACGAGGCCCTGGGCGGCTACTGCGACCACATCGAGGTCATCCTCCAGGACGACGGGTCCGTCGACGTCCGGGACAACGGCCGGGGCATCCCGGTCGACGTCGAGCCCAAGACCGGCCTCTCCGGTGTCGAGGTCGTCATGACCAAGCTGCACGCCGGCGGCAAGTTCGGCGGCGGCTCGTACGCCGCCTCCGGCGGCCTGCACGGCGTCGGCGCCTCCGTGGTGAACGCCCTCTCCGCCCGCCTGGACATCGAGGTGGACCGCGGCGGGCACACCCACGCCATCAGCTTCCGGCGCGGCGTCCCGGGCGCTTTCGCCGGGAACGGCCCGGACGCCAAGTTCGAGGCCAAGGGCGGGCTGCGCAAGGCCAAGAAGATCCCGAAGAGCCGCACCGGCACGCGCGTGCGGTACTGGGCCGACCGCCAGATCTTCCTCAAGGACGCCAAGCTCGCCCTGGAGACGCTGCACCAGCGCGCCCGCCAGACCGCGTTCCTGGTGCCCGGCCTGACCATCGTCGTGCGCGACGAGTACGGGCTCGGCGAGGGCGGCAGCAAGGGCGAGGAGTCGTTCCGCTTCGACGGCGGAATCAGCGAGTTCTGCGAGTACCTGGCGAACGACAAGCCGGTCTGCGACGTCCTCCGCTTCTCCGGACAGGGCACCTTCAAGGAGACGGTCCCCGTCCTGGACGACCACGGCCAGATGACGCCCACCGAGGTCACCCGCGAACTCGGCGTCGACGTCGCGCTGCGCTGGGGCACGGGGTACGACACGACGCTCAAGTCGTTCGTGAACATCATCGCCACGCCCAAGGGCGGTACGCATGTCGCCGGTTTCGAGCAGGCCGTCGCCAAGACGATGAACGAGGTGCTTCGCACCAAGAAGCTGCTGCGCGTCGCCGAGGACGACATCGTCAAGGACGACGCTCTGGAAGGCCTCACCGCGGTCGTCACCGTGCGTCTCGCCGAGCCTCAGTTCGAGGGCCAGACCAAGGAGGTGCTCGGCACCTCGGCGGCCCGCCGGATCGTGAACAACGTGGTCACCAAGGAGCTCAAGGCGTTCCTGACGTCCACGAAGCGGGACGCCGCGCAGCAGGCCCGTGTCGTGCTGGAGAAGGCCGTCGCCGCGGCCCGTACGCGCATCGCCGCCCGGCAGCACAAGGACGCGCAGCGCCGCAAGACGGCCCTCGAGTCCTCCTCGCTGCCGGCCAAGCTCGCCGACTGCCGCAGCGACGACGTCGACCGCAGTGAACTGTTCATCGTCGAGGGCGACTCCGCGCTCGGTACGGCGAAGCTCGCCCGGAACTCCGAGTTCCAGGCGCTGCTGCCGATCCGGGGCAAGATCCTCAACGTCCAGAAGTCGTCCGTGACGGACATGCTGAAGAACGCCGAATGCGGCGCGATCATCCAGGTCATAGGAGCCGGATCGGGCCGGACCTTCGACATCGACACGGCTCGCTACGGCAAGATCATCATGATGACCGATGCCGACGTCGACGGCTCGCACATCCGCACCCTGCTTCTGACCCTGTTCCACCGCTACATGCGGCCCATGGTCGAGGCCGGCCGGGTCTTCGCGGCGGTGCCGCCGCTGCACCGCATCGAGATCGTCCAGCCGAAGAAGGGCCAGGACAAGTACGTCTACACGTACTCGGACCGGGAACTGCGCGACACGCTCATGGAGTTCCAGAGCAAGGGCATCCGCTACAAGGACTCGATCCAGCGCTACAAGGGTCTCGGTGAGATGGATGCCGACCAGCTGGCCGAGACGACGATGGACCCGCGCCACCGCACTCTGCGCCGGATCAACCTCTCCGACCTGGAGGCGGCCGAGCAGGTCTTCGACCTGCTGATGGGCAACGACGTCGCGCCGCGCAAGGAGTTCATCTCCAACTCGGCGGCGACGCTGGACCGGTCGCGGATCGACGCGTAGCCGCCGCGCGGGGCCGTAGCCGCCGCCCTGGACCGTAGCTGCCGTGCCCGGCTGTAGCCGGGCACGGCCGGGGCGTCGGTGACCGGCGTGAACCGCTCGTCGACATCGCTGTGCTGCCCGTGTCCGGGTGCGGCATCAGCGGTGCCCGCATAAGGCGTCCGGACTGGATCCCGGCCTTGCCCGAGGAGTCTCTCCACCCATGGGTGGAGAGATGCCCGGTCCGGAATCCACCCGTGATCCACCCTGGCTCCGATCCTGTGACCTCGCGATTTCCGTAGCGTCGAAGGCGTCGGCGGCACCCGCTGCCGACACGCCCCTTGTCGCTCACGGAGGTCGTGATCTGCGGGCGGACGGGCTCACGTGCGGGAGACGGAGGTGCTGGTCCTCATCGCCGACGGCCTCAGCAACCAGGAGATCGGCCGCAGACTCCATGTCTCCACCGCGACCGTGAAGACCCACATCAACAACCTCTTCGCCAAGGTGGGGATCAAGGACCGTGCCCAGGCGGTGCGTTACGCCTATGGAAAGGGTCTCGTGCGGCCACCAGCGGGTTGAGTCACCTGAAGGGGTGAAGCGGAAAGGGAAGAAGAGTCGGGGATCTTCCCGTTCTGTCCATCCTTGGGCATGCAGCCAAGCAAGGGCCGTCCCCGCGGAAGCGGGGCCGGTGAGGAAAGTCGGGTCGAGCCTCTCGACGCTCAGGACCCGGTCCCGGCCGAGGAGGCCGGGCATCTCAGGTTCGACGACCCCTGGTACGACGCCCTGGCCTCCGGCTGGGGCGAGTCGGCCGGTGCCGGGGTGCCCGCTCCGGCGGGGGTGCCGTCGGCGCGAAGGGAGGGCGAGACCGGGCCCGCGCCGGCCGAGGTGTACCTGGAAGTGCAGCGCAGCGCGGCCTTCCAGGAGGTGCGAAGGAGGTACCGGAGGTTCGTGGTGCCGGCCTTCGTGGCCTTCTTCGCCTGGTACGTGGGCTACGTCGTGGCTGCTACGACCGCGCCGGAGCTGATGGCCAGGTCCGTGGCCGGAGCACTGAACGTGGCGATGGCCGCGGGGCTCGGGCAGTTCCTGACCACGTTCCTGCTCACCTGGGCGTATGCCCGGCACGCCCGGTTGCGCAGGGACCGGGCGGCGCTCGAACTGCGCTGGGACACACAGGAACTGACGCGCGGAGCGAACGGCGGTGTCTCGTGACGGGGGAACACCAGACGCTGGCGCTGCTGCTGTTCAGCGCGTTCGTCGCGGTCACGCTGGCGATCACGACGTGGGTGAGCCGTAAACGGCGTGGTTCGGCGGAGGAGTTCTACGCGGGCGGGCGGCTCTTCTCACCTATGGAGAATGGTTTTGCCCTCGCAGGCGACTACATGTCAGCCGCCTCCTTCCTGGGGGTCACCGGGCTCATCGCGCTGTTCGGTTACGACGGGCTGCTGTATGTCGTCGGGTTCCTCGTGGCCTGGCTGGTGGTGCTGTTCCTCGTCGCCGAACTGGTGCGCAACTGCGGCCGGTTCACGCTCGCCGACGTCGTGGCGGCGCGGATGAGGGAGCGGCCGGTACGGATCGCGGCGGGAACCTCCTCGGTCACCGTGTCCGTTCTGTACCTGGTGGCGCAGATGGTCGGCGCGGGCAGCCTGGTGGCGCTGCTGCTGGGTGGCACGAGCGAGGCGGCTCGGGCCTGGACGGTCATCGGCGTGGGCGCGCTCATGGTGATCTATGTGTCGTTGGGAGGGATGCGGGCGACCACGTGGATTCAGATCGTCAAGGCCGTTCTGCTGCTCGGCGGCACCATCGCGCTGACGGTGCTCGTCCTGATGCGTTTCCACGGTGACCTGGACCGGCTGCTGCTCACGGCGGCCGAGCGCAGCGGCCACGGGGAGGAGTTCCTGGCGCCCGGGCTGAAGTACGGCGGGGACTGGACCGCTCGCTTCGACTTCATCAGTCTGGGACTGGCTTTGGTGCTGGGTACGGCGGGGCTGCCGCACATCCTGTCCCGCTTCTACACCGTCCCCACCGCGCGCGCCGCACGCCGCTCGGTCGTCTGGGCCGTCGGACTCATCGGCGGCTTCTACCTGATGACGATCGTGCTCGGCTTCGGCGCCGCCGCCCTCGTGGGGCCGGACGCCGTGCGCGGGTCGAACGCGGCCGGGAACACGGCGGTTCCGCTGCTGGCGCTCGATCTGGGCGGCGGTGCCGGGTCCACGGGAGGAACAGTTCTCTTCGCGATCCTCGCAGCGGTCGCGTTCGCCACGATCCTCGCCGTGGTCGCCGGGATCACGCTCGCGTCCTCGGCCTCGGTGGCCCACGACCTGTACGCGTCCCTGCGGCGACGGGGCGGGAAGCCTCGCAGCGAGGTCGCGGTGGCCCGGGTCGCGGCCGTCGGAGTGGGGGTGGTGGCGATCGCCCTCAGCCTGCTGGCGCGGGATCTCAACGTGGCATTCCTGGTGGGTCTCGCCTTCGCCGTCGCCGCTTCGGCGAACCTGCCGGTGCTGCTCTACTCCCTGTTCTGGCGCGGCTTCACGACGCGTGGTGCCGTGTGGGCCGTCTACGGCGGTCTCGTCCCGGCCGTGGTGCTCGTCGTGCTGTCACCCGTGGTCTCGGGCAGCCCGGACTCGCTGTTCCCGGGCATCGACCTCCAGTACTTCCCGTTGCAGAACCCGGGTCTGGTCTCGATCCCGCTGGGCTTCCTCGCGGGCTGGCTGGGCACGGTCACCTCGACGGACGTCCCGGACGAGGCCAAACACGCGGAGACCGAGGTGCGGTCGCTGACCGGGGCGGGAGCGGCGTAGGGGCGGTACGTCCGACCGGACCGCTCCGGGCTAGGAGCGGGTCGCCCACACATAACGGTGTTCCGGGCGGCCCGCGTCCCCGTACTTCAGGGTCAGCCTGGCCCGTCCCGTGCGCTCCAGGAGCTTCAGATAGCGCTGGGCCGTCTGGCGGCTCACCCCGGTGCGCTCGGCGATCTCCTGGGCGGACAGGGGCCCGTCGGCGTGCATCAGGGACTGACGGACCAGCTCCGCGGTGGTGGGGGAGTGCCCTTTGGGCAGATCGGGCTCCGACGGGGTCGACAGCGCCCCGAAGATACGGTCCACCTCGGACTGCTCGGCCTCCCCGCCGCCGTCGAGGGTGCGGCGCAGCTCCGCGTACGCCTCCAGCTTGGCGCGCAGGCCGGCGAAGGCGAACGGCTTGACCAGGTACTGCAGGGCGCCCTGTCGCATCGCCGCCTGCACGGTGGACACGTCCCGCGCCGCGGTCACCATGATCACGTCGGTCTGGTGGCCGCGCCGTCGCATCTCCTGGACGACCTGCAGCCCCGTCTCGTCGGGCAGGTAGTGGTCCAGGAGCACCAGGTCCAGCCGGGGCAGGGTCTCCAGCTGGAGCAGCGCCTCGGCGGCGCTGTGGGCCTCGCCGGCGACATGGAAGCCCGGCACCTTCTCGACGTAGGCGGCGTTGACCCGCGCGACTCTGGTGTCGTCGTCCACGACCAGGACCTCGATCATCACGACTCCTTCTTGGCGGTCTGCGGAGCTGACGGCACGGTCAGGGCCGGTTCGGGGCCCGGCTCGGCGAGCGCTTCGGGCAGGACGACGGTGAACTCCGCGCCCCCGCCGTACGCCTCGTCGACGGTCGCGCTGCCCCCCTGTCGCTCAGCGAGCCTGCGCACCAGGGAGAGGCCGATGCCCCGCTCACGGTGCGCCGGCGGCTTCTTTGTGGACCATCCGGCGGTGAAGATCAACTCTCGGTGCTCCGGCGGGATTCCCGGGCCCGTGTCGCGCACCCGAAGGATCGCCGTACGCCCTTCGGCGCGCAGCTCGACCTCCACGCGCGCGTGCGGCTTGCCCGCCACGGCGTCGAGGGCGTTGTCCACCAGGTTGCCGACGACGGTCACGAGCCCCTGGGGGTCGATCAGCCGGTCGGGCAGCCGGGTCCGGTCCGACACCCCCAGGGCGACGCCCCGCTCGGCCGCGACGGTCGCCTTGCCCACGAGCAGCGCGGCGAGCAGCGGGTCTTCGATCCGCTCGGTGACCTGCTCCGCGGTGGCCCGGTGGTCACCGACGACTTCGCCCACGAACTCGACGGCGTCGTCGTACATCTCCAGTTCGAGCAGCCCCAGGAGCGTGTGCATACGGTTGGCGTGTTCGTGGTCCTGGGCGCGCAGGGCGTCGATCAGACCACGGGTGGAGTCGAGTTCGCGGCCCAGTTGCTCCAGCTCGGTGCGGTCGCGCAGGGTGGCCACGGCGCCGCCGTCGTCGGTGGGCATGCGGTTGGCGACCAGCACGCGCTGGCCGCGCACGGTGAGCAGGTCCGTGCCGGTCACACGCCCGGCCAGCACATCGGCCGTTCGGCCCGCGCCCAGCGCCTCGTCCGGGGAGCTCCCCACCGCCGCGTCGCCGATGCTCAGCAGCCGCTGCGCCTCGTCGTTGAGGAGACGGATGCGGCCGGTGCGGTCCAGGGCGACGACGCCCTCCCGGATGCCGTGCAGCATCGCCTCGCGTTCCGACAGGAGCGCCGCGATGTCGGAGAAGGCCAGATCCCGGGTCTGCCGGTGGACCCGCCGGGAGATGAGCCACGCGGCCAGCGCACCGACGGCCAGCGCGCCGCCGGCGTAGGCGAGCAGCCCCGGGATCGCGTGGATCAGCCGGGCCCGGACGCTGTCGTAGGCGATGCCGACCGAGACGGCGCCGACCACGGAGCCGTCGCTGTCGCGCAGCGGCACCTTGCCCCGGGCGGAGCGGCCCAGGGTGCCGCTGTCGATCTCCATGACCTCCTTGCCGGCCAGGGCCTGGCCGGGGTCGGTGGAGACGATGCCGCCGATCTGCTTCTTGTCGGTGTGCGACCAGCGCACACCGCGCCAGTCCATCACCACGATGTACTCGGCCTGGGTGGCCTTGCGGATCCGCTCCGCCTCCCGCTGCACCGGGCCGTTCGGGGAGGGAGGGGTGTCCCTCACGTCCTGTGCGAGATCCGGCTGCTGGGCTGTCGTCTGCGCGATCGCGAGCGCGCGGCGCATCGCCTGGTCGTCCAGCTGGTTGCTCAGAGGCGCGAGGAACAGCCCGGTCGCGAGGACCGCGACTCCCGCGGCGATCGCCACCTGCATCAGCAGCACCTGCGAGAACACCCGCCGTGGCAGGCCGAGGCGCAGGCGGCGTGCGGGGGGAGTGGGGCTCATACCCAAGACGGTACGTGCGGCTGCCTACCTGCCGTAACGGGTGTGGCGTGGATCTCTTGATCAATGCTCGCGACGGCGGCACCGGGCGAAGGCGGCATCAATGCTTGGCCGCGGCATCAATGCTTGAACGTGGCATCCATGCTTGATCGGGACGGCGCCGCCCCCGGAGGCCGGCCGGTCAGCTGGCGAGCGCCGTCGTCACCCTCATCTCGTGCACCGCCACGACGTCCATCCGCGCGGGCGTACCGAGGACGGACGCCCCGCAGCTCTCCGGGCGGGGTGGCAGAGCCGCGCCCTGGGCCACCTCGACCTGCCAGCGGCGCCCGTCGGTGTGGGCGACGGTCACCTCCCAGCGCGGGGCCGCGCCCGCCGTCCGTACGACGCTCAGCGCCTCCGCGGCATACTCGCCGGTCGCGGTGCGCACGGCGAGTTCGGCCGCCTGACCGGGCCGTTCCCAGGCCGAGCTGCCCCGGCAGCCCTCCACGACGACCCGCCCCTCCGCGGCGCCGTGCAGGACCTCCTTGAGGGCGTGGGCCTCGGCCCGGCCGTACGCGTATCCGTAGGGCAGCACGAGCACGGTCGGGGAGAAGCGGTGACCACCCAGATGGGTGACCTCCCAGACGCCCTCGACTCCCGACGTCGCGAGCTCGGCCGCGAGGGGCCGGCCCAGGAGGGCGCAGCAGCGGTCCCGCTTGCCGTTGGTGCAGACGAGGGCGAGCGGATCACCGTCGTGGGGCAGGCCGCCGAGCACCGCGTCGAACGTGTGGTGGTCGCCCCGACCGAGTGCGGCGAAGTCGAGATCGAGCAGTTGCTCCGGGGCCGAGGTCGTGGCGCCGTGCAGCCACACGTTTCCCGGAACGGTGTGGGCCGCGTACACCCGGCGCGAGGCGGGCATGCGGCGGTCCGCATGGCGCCCGGGGCGGCGGATGAGTGCGATCCGCACGCCCGTGTCCTTGGCGGCCGCCTCCAGGGCACGGCCCAGCGCGGGGTCCAGGTGGCTCGAGGTGAGCGCCCTGGCACCCCACGGACCGGGCTGTTCCAGCAACAGCCAGGTCCTCGCGGTGGCCGCGGTCGCCGAAACGGGCTCGTCGAAGTCCCGGGAGACGCTCGTGCACGTACTCACACAGGTGAGCCTAACCTGAGTTGGCTCACGGCGACGTCCGGGCCCGCCCTGGCCTACTCCGGCAGTGGCCGAGGCGGCTTCGGACCCGCGTAGAGACCGCTCGGACGCATTCGCAGGGGGCGTTCGCCGTACTCCTCCAGGGCGTGAGCGATCCAGCCCGCCGTACGGGCCACGGCGAAGATCGTCTCGCCCGCGGTCGAGGGCATGCCGCAGGACGCGGTGAGCACGGCGAGCGCCAGGTCCACGTTGGCGTGCAGCGGGGCGTGGCGAGCGGTGGTCTCGACGATGTCGCGGGCCGCGAGCAGGGCGGGCTCCGCGCGCGGGATCTGTTCCAGGAGGGTGAACAGGGCACGCGCGCGTGGGTCCTCGCCGGGGTAGAGCCGGTGGCCGAGTCCCGGGATGCGGCGGCCGGCGCGCAGTTCGTCCGCGATCACGGGCGCGGCGTCACCCTGGTCGAGGACGTCGAGGAGCAGCCGGTGGGCGAGCCCGCTGGCCGCGCCGTGCAGCGGGCCCTCGATTACGCCCAGCCCCGCGGAGACCGCCGCGTAGGCGTGGGCACGGGCCGACGCGGCGACGCGCACCGCGAGCGTGGAGGCGGCCAGGTCGTGGTCGACGAGGAGGGCGAGAGCGGCGTCCAGGGCGCGCAGCGACGCCTCGTCGGCGTCGCGCCCGGTCAGCCGGGCCCACAGGCGGTGGGCCAAGGGGCCCTCGTCGCGGCGGTCGTGTCTCACGGGCGGCAGAGCGGCGACGAGCGTGGGAATGAGCGTGCGCGCCGTGCCGAGCACGGCCTCCTCGGACAGGTCGAACCGCAGCGGGTCGGCGGTCGCGGCGGCGATCGTGGCGACGCGCAGCAGATCCGTGGGCGCGGCGTGTTCGGGCAGTGCGTCGACGGCGCGACGGGCCACTGCGACGGAGGCGGGGGGCGCGGTGAACGTGCCGCCGGGGTGCATCCGGCCGGTCCACAGCCACTCGGCGACTTCCTCGTAGGTGTGCCGTGCGGCCAGGTCCACCGCGTCGACACCGCGGTAGTAGTAGCGGTCGCTCTCGATGAGCGTGATGCGGGTCCGTACGGACAGCTCGCCGCCTGATCCGGAACTGCCCGTGCCCTCCCGCCTGTTGCGCCGGGCGAGCGCCTCGACCTCCCCGGCGTCGAAGGTGCTGCCCCGGCCGCCGGTCACCCGCCGGCTGCTGAGCTGACCGCGGCTCACGTACGCGTACACGGTCTCCGGCTTCACGCCGAGCAGCTCGGCGGCCTCCTTGGTGCTCAGCCGCCTGTCCGCGTCGCGGGGGGCGGGTTCTTGATCGCGCATGGGGGTCACCGTATCCGCCTAGCGGCCCATTGACTGATGTATTGATTGAATCAATATTGACACGACTCAAGTCAATCATGGACAGTCAAATCAAGTCCAGGGAGGAAGACATGTCCGTCAACAGGTCCGCAGCCACTCTTCTCGACGTGCCACGGGGACTCGCCGGGGTTGTCGTCACCGACACCCGGATCGGTGACGTCCGCGGTCTCGAGGGCTTCTACCACTACCGGCAGTACTCGGCCGTCGACCTCGCGCGGACCCGCGGGTTCGAGGACGTCTGGCACCTGCTCGTACACGGCGAACTGCCGGACGCCGGGCGCGGCGCGGCCTTCGCGGCCGAGACCGCCGCGCTGCGGCGGCTTCCCGACGAGGTGCGAGCCGCGCTGCCGGCCATAGCGGCGGCCGGCGGACGCTCCGGCCCGCTCGCCGGGATGCGTACGGCGCTGTCCCTGCTGGGTGCGGCGAAGGGGTTCCGTCCCGTGTACGACGTCGACGCCGAGCAGCGCCTGCGGGACACGCTCGAGGCGGCCGCCGCCGTACCCACACTGCTCACCGCGCTGCACCGGCTGGGGCGAGGGCTCGAGCCCGTGGAGCCGCGCGAGGATCTGTCGTACGCGGCGAACTACCTCTACATGCTGACCGGCTCGGTACCCGCCGAGCAGCATGCGCGGGCGATCGAGCAATACCTGATCTCAACCATTGATCACGGATTCAATGCGTCAACCTTCACGGCCCGGGTCATCGCGTCGACCGGCGCGGACGTGGCGGCATGCCTCGCCGGTGCGGTGGCGGCGCTGTCCGGGCCGCTGCACGGAGGTGCGCCCAGTCGCGCGCTGGACACCCTGGACGCGATCGGTACCCCGGACCGCATCGACTCCTGGGTGCGTCAGCGGGTGCTCGCGGGAGATCGCATCATGGGCTTCGGGCACGCGATCTACCGCACGGAGGACCCGCGGTCCCGGATGCTGCGCGAGGTCGCCCAGTTGTTCGGCGGGCCGCGGGTGGACTTCGCCGTGGAGGTCGAGCGTCACGTCGAGGCGATCCTGGCGGAGCTGAAGCCCGGTCGTGAGCTCCACACCAACGTCGAGTACTACGCGGGCGTGGTCATGGAACTCTGCGGCCTGCCCCGAGAGATGTTCACCCCGACCTTCGCTGCCGCGCGGGCGGTGGGCTGGAGCGCCAACATCCTGGAGCAGGCGGAGGACTCGAAGATCATCAGGCCGGTGGCGCGGTATGTGGGGCCGGAGGCGCCGGTTTCCGTGCCGACTGCGTAAAGGGCCACAACTGCCTTATACGGGCTGATGATCGATTCTTCGCTGCCTTCCGTCACTCTTGCGGATGTTCTCCAGGATCGCGCGTGGCTCCACCCCCGCGGGTGATAAAACAGGGCCGCAAAGATGCCTTGCTTCCTTGGGGCGTGGGGGCGGGCTGTGTGCGTGTCGCGCGGCGGCCAAGGCTCGGGCCTGCGAGGATGCCACCGCTCGCGCGGCCGCGGGCGCAGGCGCTTGTGCCTTGAGAACAGAGGGAATTCAACAGTGAGTCAGATCATCCGCCGCCTTGGTGTCGCTCCCCGCTATCGAGGCAGTGCCGGTGGCGGGACATGTCCCGACATCTTCGAATTGGCCGACGGGAACTTCGCGGTCATCGGTACGGATGTCACTGATTCCCTCGACACTCAGCTGCCCGCCGACGCCGGACGTGCCGACTACGAACGCATCGTCGTCATCACCCGGGAGACCCTGGTCAAGGCGAAGAAGGACATCCCCGACGTCTAGCGATGTCGAAGTGATGGCGTCGTCGTGAAGGAGCCGTCCCGTCTCGGCGCTGCCGTGCGGGTCGGCTCCTCCCGTCACGGGTCGGTGGGAAGCTCACCGACCACCCACCATTCATCGGTGTCCGCTTCGTCGAGTTGCAGGAGCAGGTCGTCGACGAGCCGGCCGAGTTCCGCCTCCTCGGTGCCCGTGAGGCTCGCGCGCTGCCCCTGGGTCGCGTACCAGTACTCCCTGACGATCGGGTTCTGGAAGATGCCCCGGACGTGCTTGAAGAACTCGTCCCTTCCCATGTTGCCGATGCGGTAGTAGCAGAGCAGGTTGGTGTACAGGGCGTTGGCGAAGAGGTACTGCCGACGCCGCTCAGGGGTGACGGGCCTCTCGAAGATGTCCAGGACCTCGGCGAGTTCGGTGTCGTCGATCGCCTTGCTCAACAGCTCCCAGTGCTGCCGCTGCTGCCTGGCCAGATTGGAGCGCTGCTGCGTGCGGGCGTGCTGTTCCAGCTGGTTCAGGCGTTCGTGCAGCGTGTCCATCGCCTGCTTCTGTGCCGCCATGGCGACGAGAGCGCCGGCCACCATGCCGAGGCCGGCCGCGGCTGCGGAGCGCAGTCCCTGTATCCCAAAATTCCGTGTGGCCATGTCAACCCCCGGGTCAGGCGGCCGTCCGCCGGTCGTCGGGATGCGGGTCGACTGGAGGGGACCGGCGAGCAGTGGGCGGCGCTTGCCGTCTCCCCAGAGTGCCGAGCGGCTCTGATCGGCGGGGAGGCGGAGAGGCGGCGCACGGAGGGAAGCGAGGGTCGCACGATCCGGCGCCTTGCCGAACGTCTGCCCCGCAAGTGCTGCTAACAATCGTTCACTTCGGCGCGATTCTTACGGCTCGTATCCTGGTTCGGCATTCATTCTTCATCCCAGTGCCGAGAACGCGAGCCGGTGCACGCGTCGGCGTGAGAGAGGTCGCACGGTGAGTCAGCCGAGCCCGAGTCCGCGGCAGATCCCGGTCGTGGTGCTGGCCGGATTCCTCGGATCCGGAAAGACCACGCTGCTCAATCATCTCCTCCACCGCAGCGGAGGCAGCCGGATCGGCGCGATCGTCAACGACTTCGGAGCCATCGAGATCGACGCGATGGCCGTCGCTGGGGCGCTCGGCGATTCGACCGTCTCGCTCGGCAACGGATGCCTGTGCTGCGCCGTCGACGCCGGCGAACTGGATCTCTATCTCGAGCGGCTCACGGAGCCGTCCCTCGGCATCGACGTCATCGTCATCGAGGCCAGCGGTCTCGCCGAGCCGCAGGAACTCGTGCGGATGGTGCTCGCGAGCGAGGATCCGCGGATCGTGTACGGCGGGCTCGTCGAGGTCGTCGACGCCGCCGAGTTCGACGACACCCGGTCCAGGCATCCCGAGATCGACCGGCATCTCGCGCTGGCCGACCTCGTCGTGGTCAACAAGGCCGACCGGGCGGCGGACGGCGAACGCGTCCTCGGGCTGGTCCGGTCCCTCGTCGACCGCGCGGCCGTCGTCCCGGCCACCTACGGCCGGATCGACCCCGAGTTCCTCTTCGACTGCCGGCCGAGCGAGGAACGCGTCGGTCAGCTGTCCTTCGACGACCTGCACGAGACCGGCGCGGACGGCCACGCCGGGCATCTGCACAGCGCGTACGACAGCCTGTCGTTCGTCTCCCGGGAGCCCCTCGACCCACGCCGGCTGATGGAGTTCCTCGACAGCCGGCCCGAGGGGCTGTACCGGATCAAGGGGTACGTCGACTTCGGACCTTACGACGTCCGCAACCGCTACGCCGTCCACGCCGTCGGGCGGTTCCTGCGCTTCTACCCGGAGCCCTGGCCGGCCGGCGACGAACGCCTCTCCCAGCTGGTCCTCATCGGTTCCAGGATCGACACCGGCGCCCTCGACAAGCAGCTCGACGCGTGCCGCAGCGAGGCCCCACAGGCCGATGAGCACGGCATGTGGGGCGTCCTGCGGTACGTACCGGGCACCGAGGAGGATCTCGCGGAGCCTGCCTAGGTGTGCTGTCCGGGCCCTGGGGGGTTCTCCTAGACCGGGCCCGCCACCACCCAGACGGTCTTCGCCAGGGACACCCCCGAGCCGTCCCGTCGCGGGTCGATCTCCGGGAGGTCGACCGGGGTGCCGTTCTTCTGCGCGGCGAGGGCCGGGACCGGGCCCGCCCAGGCCAGGGACAGGCAGTCCTCGCCCTTCAGGAACCGCTGGCAGCGGACGCCGCCCGTGGCGCGGCCCTTGCGCGGGTACTGGTCGAACGGGGTCAGCTTGGCCGTCGTCTGGACGGAGTCGTCCAGCGTGCCGCGCGAGCCCGCGACGGTGAAGACGACAGCGTCCGCTGCCGGGTCCACCGCCGTGAAGGAGATGACCTTCGCGCCCTCGGTGAGCTTGATGCCCGCCATGCCGCCCGCCGCACGGCCCTGGGCGCGGACCTGTGCGGCCGGGTAGCGCAGCAGCTGGGCGTCGTCGGAGATGAAGATCAGATCCTCGTCGCCGGTACGCAGTTCCACCGCGCCGACGATCCGGTCGCCCTCCTTGAGGGTGATCACCTCGAGCTCTTCCTTGTGGGACGGATAGTCCGGCACCACACGCTTGACGACGCCCTGCGCCGTGCCGATCGCCAGGCCCGGCGACGACTCGTCGAGGGTCGTCAGACAGACCACCGTCTCGTTGTCCTCCAGGGAGACGAACTCCGCCAGCGGGGCACCCCCCGCGAGGTTCGGCGTCGACATCGACTCCGGGAGCTGCGGCAGGTCGATCACGTTCAGCCGCAGCAGCCGGCCCGTCGAGGTGACCGCGCCCACCTCGCCACGGGCGGTGGCCGGCACCGCCGAGACGATCACGTCGTGCTTCACGCGCTCGGCGCCGGCGTCCTCCGCGAACGGCTCGCTGTTCGCCGTACGGGCCAGCAGACCCGTCGAGGACAGCAGCACCCGGCACGGGTCGTCGGCCACCTGGAGCGGCACGGTCGCGACCGGCGTACCGCCCGCCTCCAGCAGGTCCGTACGCCGGTCCGTGCCGAACTTCTTGGCGACGGTGGCCAGTTCGGAGGAGACGAGCTTGCGCAGCTCGGCGTCCGAATCGAGGATCCGGGTCAGTTCCTCGATCTCCGCGTTGAGCCGGTCCTTCTCCGCCTCCAGCTCGATGCGGTCGAACTTGGTCAGACGGCGCAGCGGCGTGTCGAGGATGTACTGCGTCTGCACCTCGCTCAGCGAGAACTGCTCCATCAGGCGCTGCTTCGCCTGCGCGGAGTTCTCGCTGGAGCGGATGAGGCGAATGACCTCGTCGATGTCCAGCAGGGCCGTCAGCAGACCCTCGACCAGGTGCAGCCGGTCGCGCTTCTTGCCGCGGCGGAACTCCGAACGCCGCCGTACGACGTTGAAGCGGTGGTCGAGGTAGACCTCCAGGAGCTCCTTGAGGCCCAGCGTGAGCGGCTGGCCGTCGACCAGGGCGACGTTGTTGATGCCGAAGGACTCCTCCATCGGCGTCAGCTTGTACAGCTGCTCCAGGACCGCCTCCGGCACGAAGCCGTTCTTGATCTCGATGACCAGGCGCAGGCCGTGCTCGCGGTCGGTGAGGTCCTTGACGTCGGCGATGCCCTGGAGCTTCTTCGAGCCGACCAGGTCCTTGATCTTGGCGATCACCTTCTCCGGGCCGACCGTGAAGGGCAGCTGGGTGACGACCAGGCCCTTGCGGCGGGCCGTCACGGTCTCCACGGCGACGGTCGCCCGCATCTTGAAGGTGCCGCGGCCCGTCTCGTACGCGTCCCGGATGCCGGGCAGGCCGACGATGCGGCCGCCGGTGGGCAGGTCGGGGCCCGGGACGTGCTTCATCAGCGCGTCCAGATCCGCGTTCGGGTACCGGATCAGGTGGCGGGCGGCCGCGATGACCTCGCGCAGGTTGTGCGGCGGCATGTTCGTGGCCATGCCGACGGCGATGCCCGAGGCGCCGTTGACCAGGAGGTTCGGGAAGGCGGCGGGCAGGGCCACCGGTTCCTGCTCCTGGCCGTCGTAGTTGGGGTTGAAGTCGACGGTGTCCTCGTCGATGGAGTCCGTCATCAGGCTCGTCGCCTCGGCCATCCGGCACTCGGTGTACCGCATGGCGGCCGGCGGGTCGTCGTTGCCCAGCGAACCGAAGTTGCCGTGGCCGTCGACCAGGGGGACGCGCATCGAGAAGGGCTGGGCCATGCGCACGAGGGCGTCGTAGATCGACGCGTCGCCGTGCGGGTGCAGCTTGCCCATCACCTCGCCGACGACGCGGGCGCACTTGACGTACCCGCGCTCGGGGCGCAGGCCCATCTCGCTCATCTGGTAGACGATGCGGCGGTGCACCGGCTTGAGGCCGTCGCGTGCGTCCGGCAGGGCGCGGGAGTAGATGACCGAGTACGCGTACTCGAGGAAGGAGCCCTGCATCTCGTCGACGACGTCGATGTCGAGGATCCTCTCCTCGTACGAGTCGTCGGGCGGCGGGGTCTTCGTGCTGCGGCGGGCCATCGCTGCCGGCTCCTTGCCTCTGCGATCCGGATCTGACGCCGACCATTGTGGACCGCCGCACTGACAACCGGGACCAGGACCCGGTCTCCGACCTCCGCCGAGCCGTCCGGTCCCGGCACGGCGGGTCACACCGTCTCGCTCTCCGCGTACGCCGCCCGGGAACTTCACCAGCGCTTCGCGCGCTTGCATACAGTGGCAGGACCGGCAGAAATCCGCGGTTGGAACGACCGCACCGCGATCGAAGGGACGTACATGCCCATGGGTCACACGGCCACAGCCCAGGCAGGCTCCGGGGGCCTGACAGCGACCGAGCACCGCCTGGCCAACGGCCTGCGCGTGGTGCTCTCCGAGGACCACCTGACCCCGGTCGCGGCGGTGTGCCTCTGGTACGACGTCGGCTCGCGCCACGAAGTCAAGGGGCGTACCGGCCTGGCTCACCTTTTCGAGCATCTGATGTTCCAGGGCTCCGCCCAGGTGAAGGGCAACGGCCACTTCGAGTTCGTCCAGGGCGCGGGTGGCTCGCTGAACGGCACCACCAGCTTCGAGCGCACCAACTATTTCGAGACCATGCCCGCCCACCAGCTGGAGCTCGCCCTCTGGCTGGAGGCCGACCGGATGGGCTCCCTGCTGTCCGCGCTCGACGACGAGTCGATGGAGAACCAGCGCGACGTCGTCAAGAACGAGCGCCGGCAGCGCTACGACAACGTCCCCTACGGCACCGCCTTCGAGAAGCTGACCGCCCTCGCCTACCCGGAGGGGCACCCGTACCACCACACCCCGATCGGCTCGATGGCCGACCTGGACGCGGCGACCCTGGAGGACGCGCGCGCGTTCTTCCGCACCTATTACGCGCCGAACAACGCCGTGCTCTCCGTGGTCGGCGACATCGACCCGGAGCAGACCCTGGCCTGGATCGAGAAGTACTTCGGCTCCATCGCGGGCCACGACGGCAAGCCCGCTCCGTGTGACGGCGCGCTGCCGGAGACCATCGGAGAGCAGCTGCGCGAGGTCGTCGAGGAGGAGGTCCCGGCGCGCGCCCTGATGGCCGCCTACCGGCTGCCGCACGACGGCACGCGCGCGTGCGACGCGGCCGACCTGGCCCTCACCGTCCTCGGCGGCGGCGAGTCCTCCCGTCTCTACAACCGCCTCGTACGCCGGGACCGTACGGCCGTGGCGGCCGGCTTCGGCCTGCTGCGGCTCGCCGGGGCGCCCTCGCTGGGCTGGCTGGACGTGAAGACGTCCGGTGACGTGGAGGTGCCGGTCATCGAGACCGCCATCGACGAGGAGCTCGCCCGGTTCGCCGAGGAGGGCCCCACGGCCGAGGAGATGGAGCGCGCCCAGGCCCAGTTGGAGCGCGAGTGGCTGGACCGGCTCGGCACGGTCTCCGGACGGGCCGACGAACTGTGCCGGTACGCCGTGCTGTTCGGCGACCCGCAGCTCGCCCTGACCGCCGTGCAGCGCGTGCTGGAGGTCACGGCGGAGGAGGTCCAGGAGGTCGCCAAGGCCCGGCTGCGGCCCGACAACCGCGCGGTGCTCGTCTACGAGCCCGTCGCCGACGAGACCGGCGAGGACGCCGACAGCACCGAGGACACCGCAGCCGCGGCCACGAACGAGAACGAGGAGGCGGCCAAGTGACCGAGCTCGCCACGATGGACTTCCACCCGCAGCCGCAGGCGGGCGACGCCAAGCCGTGGGCCTTCCCGGCCCCCGAGCGCGGCACGCTCGACAACGGCCTGACGGTACTGCGCTGCCACCGTCCCGGCCAGCAGGTCGTCGCCGTGGAGGTGCTGCTGGACGCGCCCCTGGACGCCGAGCCGGCCGGCCTCGACGGGGTGGCCACGATCATGGCCCGGGCCTTCTCCGAGGGCACCGACAAGCACTCCGCCGAGGAGTTCGCCGCCGAGCTGGAGCGCGCCGGCGCCACCCTCGACGCGCACGCCGACCACCCGGGCGTCCGGCTGAGCCTGGAGGTTCCCGCTTCCCGGCTCGCCAAGGGCCTCGGCCTGATCGCCGACGCCCTCCGGGCGCCCGCGTTCGCGGACAGCGAGGTCGAGCGGCTGGTCAACAACCGCCTCGACGAAATCCCGCACGAGCTGGCCAACCCCGCCCGCCGTGCCGCCAAGGAGCTCTCCAAGGAGCTGTTCCCGGCGGACTCGCGCATGTCGCGGCCCCGGCAGGGCAGCGAGGAGACGGTCGCCGCGATCGACTCCGCGGCCGTACGCGCCTACTACGAGAAGCACGTCCGCCCGGCGACGGCCACCGTCGTGGTCGTCGGCGACCTCACCGGCATCGACCTCGACGCGCTGCTCGGCGACACGCTGGGCGCCTGGACCGGCTCCTCGGCCGAGCCGAGTCCGGTGCCGCCGGTGACCGCCGACGACACCGGCCGGGTCGTCATCGTGGACCGCCCGGGCGCCGTCCAGACGCAGCTGCTCATCGGCCGGATCGGCTCGGACCGGCACGACCGCGTCTGGCCCGCCCAGGTGCTCGGCACGTACTGCCTCGGCGGCACCCTCACCTCCCGCCTGGACCGCGTCCTGCGCGAGGAGAAGGGCTACACCTACGGCGTACGGGCGTTCGCCCAGGTCCTCAGGTCCGCCCCGGACGGGACCGGTGCCGCGATGCTCGCCATCAGCGGCTCCGTGGACACGCCCAACACCGGCCCCGCCCTCGAGGACCTCTGGACGGTGCTGCGCACCCTCGCGGCCGAGGGCCTGACCGACGCCGAGCGGGACGTCGCCGTGCAGAACCTGGTCGGCGTGGCACCGCTGAAGTACGAGACGGCGGCGGCTGTCGCGAGCACGCTGGCGGACCAGGTCGAGCAGCACCTGCCCGACGACTACCAGGCCGTGCTGTACCGGCAGCTCGCCGCGACCGGCACCGTGGAGGCCACCGCGGCGGCCGTCAGCGCCTTCCCGGGGGACCGTCTGGTGACCGTCCTCGTCGGCGACGCGGCGCAGATCAAGGGCCCGGTCGAGGCCCTCGGCATCGGCGAAGTCGCCGTGGTCTCCGCCGAGTAGCGGGACGCGAGCGGCACGCGCGCGTAGGGGCCCTGGTTGTCTTCTAAGGCGCCAGGGCTCCTTTATGCCCGAATTGGGATGGGAGTTGCCCGTCTGCCCTGTGGGATGCGCTACAAAAGCCGGGATCCGTTTGGGAATTGAAAGTGGCGCCGCTTAGCGTCGTCCGGGCTGTTCGTCAGGCAGTGCGCCGCACCCGCGGCACCGGACAGTCATCGCCGAGTCCCCGTACGGCGCGAGCCAGGGGAGCCGGGGACCCACCGCAGTCCCTGGGGTGAATCGGACGCCCGCGCGAGTCGCGAGGGGGTCCGTAGGAGACCTTCCTGCTCCGAACCCGTCAGCTAACCCGGTAGGCGAGAGGGAAGGAAAGGATCAGCCACTACATGGCGTTCACACGCGCCACCGGGAAGCACCGTCGTCCCAGCCGGATCCAGCGCCGCACGGCCCGCGCGGCGGGCGTCGCCGCCCTCGCCACCACCGGCGTCGTCGGCACCGTGGCCGCCCCGGCCTTCGCCGCGGAGCCCGCTGTCGAGCAGACGGGCCTCACCCCGGTCGTGACCATGGGCGACACCGTGGCCCAGAAGATCGACGCCCAGGCCGTCGCCCAGAAGCAGGCGGCCGAAGAGGCCGCCGCCAAGAAGAAGGCCGAGGAGGCCGCCCGCAAGCGCGCCGCCGAGGCGGCCAAGGAGGCCAAGGAGCGCGCTGAGGAGGCCCGCGAGGCCAAGGAGCGTGCCGCCCGCGAGGCCGAGCGCAAGCGTCTCAACACCTTCGTCTCCCCGATCTCCGGCTCGTACGTCTCCACCGGCTACAAGACCGGCGGCGCCGTCTGGTCCTCCGGCAGCCACACCGGTGTCGACTTCCACGCTTCCAGCGGCACGGCCGTCCACTCGGTCGGCATGGGCGAGGTCGTCGAGGCCGGATGGGGCGGTTCCTACGGCAACCAGGTCGTGATCAAGATGAACGACGGGACGTACACCCAGTACGGTCACCTGT
>NZ_JBSHKH010000142.1:0-20705 GCF_053643595.1 Streptomyces sp. NPDC055506
GGCCGCCCCTGGTGGGCGGGCCCGCGCGACGGGGGTGTGCCTGGTCAGGCGAGCTTGGCGGTCAGCGTGATGGGCGTGGCCTTCAGCGCCTGGCTGACCGGGCAGCCCACCTTGGCCTCCTCGGCGGCGGCGAGGAAGGCCGCCTCGTCGATGCCGGGGACGGTGCCCTCGACGGTGAGGTGGATGCCGGTGATGCCCTCGCCGGGCTGGAAGGAGACGTCGGCGGAGGTGATGAGCTTGGTGGGCGGCGTCCCGGCCTTGTTCAGGATGTTGGAGAAGGCCATGGAGTAGCAGCTGGAGTGGGCGGCGGCGATCAGCTCCTCGGGGCTGGTCTTCCCGTTCGCCTCCTGGGCGCGCGACGCCCACGTGACCGGCTGCTCGCCGATCGCACCGGAGGTGTCGAAGGTGACGACGCCGTTGCCCTCGAGCAGGCTGCCTTCCCAGACGGTGTGTGCGGAGCGCGTGGTAGCCACGGTTCTTCCTTTCGCGTGCGGACTCGCGGTGGGGCCCGTTCCCGGGTCCCGTGCCCCCATCCGATCACACCCGTGGCGCCGCGTCCGCGCACGCGCCGAATTTCAGGCCGCGCGTTCCTCGCTGCTCTCCAGCGGCACCTGAGGGCCGTTCGACTCGCGCAGCCAGCGGCGCAGGACGCGGTGGACGTGCTCGGCGCCGACGAGTTCCGCCCCGTCCGCCACCGGTGCGGACAGGACGAGCGGGGACAGCAGGAAGGGCCTGCCCTGGGCGCCGCCGAGGCCGCCGTGGGAGCCGATCTGCTCCTCGAAGGCGAGGACTTCGCCGTCGGCCGGGTCGTGGAAGGAGTTGACCATGATGTCGGCGGTATGCGGGAAGGAGTGCGTACGGCGCACCGCGTCGGCCGCGCCCGGCCCGAACGCGGCGAGCGGGCCCGGGTCGTCGTCGAGGGCGGCCAGCGGGATCTCGGCGCCGTTCGCGCCGAGGACGAGCCCGCCGTGCTCGTCGCTGCGGACCAGCAGGAAGCCGACGCCGGGGTGGTTGGCGAGGGTCGGCAGCAGCGCGGGGTGGCGGGCGTCGATCTCCTCCTTGCTCATTCGGTGCGTGACGTCCGGGAAGGAGACCAGGCCGAGGTTGCCGGAGGCCAGCACGATCGGCTCCGGGCGGCGCGCCGGGCGGTGCCGCTCGCCGCCCTCCTCGACCGGGATGCGCAGGGCGGCACGGACGGCGGCCCGGGCCTCCGTCCCGCTGCGGGTGCGCTCCGCCCTGCGCGGCACGGGCAGTCCGCAGCCGGCCCGCACCAGGTCGCCGAGGGTGAGGCCGTAGCGGGAGCGGAAGGTCTCGCCGGGGCTCTGGCCGTGGTCGGACAGCACGACGATCCGGTACGGGCGCGGGGCGTGCTCGGCGACGTTCTCGATCAGGGCGAGCGACCGGTCGAGGCTCTCGAGGACCTTCTGCGCGTCGCGGCTCGCCGGGCCGGAATGGTGGGCGACCTCGTCGTAGGCCACCAGGTCGGCGTAGACGGCGGTGCGGCCCACGAGCATGTCGCCAGTGACCGAGGCGACGACGACGTCCCGCTCGACGACCGTCGCGAAGGCCCGGACGAACGGGTAGAGGCCCGCGCGGGAGACCCTCGGGCGCTGCTTGCGGAGGCGGGCCCGGGTGGACTGGCCGATCTCCCGGCCGACGTCGGCGACGAAGGACAGGGCGGTGCGTACGGCGTTGGCCGGATCCGAGAAATAGGCGAAGTAGCCCGCCCGGGAGCGGTTCTCGCGGCTGCGGCGGCGAGTGGCGATGGACAGCACGAGGGCCTGCTGTTCGGCGCCGCCGCTGAACAGGTTGCCGCGGCTGGCGCCGTCGACGGCGAGCAGACCGCCGTGTCCGGCGTATCCGACGGCGCGGCGCTGGAGTTCGGCGGCGCTGGTCGGGCGGTTGCAGACGACCACCTCGCGGGTGTCCTTCTCGTACCAGCGGAACGCGGGGACGTCGTGGTTGCTGCCGTGCAGGATGCCTAGCTGGCTGGCGCCGGTCTGGCTGGACCAGTCGGTGCGCCAGGGGGTGAGGCGGTGGGTGGAGCGGCCGCCGTCGCCGACGTCGAGCCAGCGGGCGACGGTGGGCATCAGGCCTTTGCCGACCGCGTCCAGCAGGACGTCGTGGCCGACGCCGTCGAGCTGCACGAACACCGTGCCGGGGCTGGACGGGCTGGGCGGCCCTGACCGGCGGCGGCGGTCGGAGAGGCGGTACAGCCGGCGGCGGTAGGCGTCGTCGTCGCGCACGGCCAGGGCGGCGCCGGTGGCGGACGCCACGGCGGACATCACGGCGGCGACCACGACGGCGGTCTCCGGGGCGGCGGCGCCGCGCTCGGCGGGGTTGAGTCTCAGGGCGAGCAGCAGCAGCGCGCCGTTCAGGAAGAACACCAGCAGCCCGAGCACGAGCGCCGGTACGAGGAGCAGGAGCCGGACGAGCAGCGGCCAGACCACGGCCGACAGCAGACCGAAGGCGCCGGCGCCGAAGGCCGCCGTGACGGCGATGTCGGTGGCGCTGTCGCCGTCCGCCGACCGGAGCCGGAAGTCCGGCAGAATCCCCGCGAGCAGCAGCAGGGTGACGGTGGAGACCGCCCACACGGCGACGCTCCGTCCGACCTGACTGGCGACCCGCCGCCACCGCACGCCCCGCACGCCCAGCCACCTCACGTCCCGGCCCGCCCCCGCGGGCTCTTCCCCACCCTGTCACAACGCCAGGGGAACGCCTTGTGTCCCTCGAAACGCCCCCGTGAAACCCCCGGCGGACCTAGGGCCTGTCGTTTGGATCACGCCGCAGACGCGGGGCTTGGCACGCACATCTGCCGCGTTGTCGTCACTCGCCGACGCTCCGCGTCGACTCCCTCCTCCGCCTTGCAGCTGCACGCGCCAAGCCCCGCTCACCGGCGCCGAACAACACCGTCTCTTTCCTGCGGCCTGATCCAAACGACAGGCCCTAGGTCACGCCTCCCGCCGCGCCCGGGTCAGCGTCCGTCGTAGCCGGCCGTCGGCATCGACAGCCGGCGGTGCACGCACGCCTTCATCGCCGCGTCGTAGGCCGGCTCCGCGTGCCCGACCGTCTCGACGCGCACCCCGCGCTTCGCGCACTCCGCGGTGAACTCCTCGACGGACGCGAGCGCGCTCTCGAGCACCCGTCGGCTGGGCGCCACGAACAGGTCGATGCCGGGCCGTACGCCGTCCCACAGGGCACCGTGGTCGGGCCGCAGCCCACGGACCAGTAACTCCCGGCTGACCACATAGCCCCGCTCGGCGGCCCAGCGGGAGCACATCGCGTGCTGGCTGCGGGAGTCGACCAGGAACGGATCGTCGTCCAGCTCCTCCAGCGGCGTCAGACTCGCGATCGCCGTGACCCGGACCGGCACCATGGCGTCCCCCCTCACCTCCGGTTTGGCCGCCGACCCTACTCCTGCCCGTAGGCTTCGGGGAGTCGCGCGAAGGAGGCAAAGAAGTGCCGGTGGAGATCACCTGGTGGGGTCACGCCACTTGCACGGTCGAGGACTCGAACGTACGCGTGCTCACCGATCCCCTGTTCGCACGCCGGCTCGCACACCTGCGGCGCCGGCGCGGAGCCCTGCCGCCGCCCGGCGCCCTGGACGCGGACGTGGCACTGGTCTCTCATCTGCACGCCGACCATCTTCATGTGCCGTCGCTGATGCGGCTCGCTCCGGGCACGCGCCTGCTCGTGCCCCGGGGCGCGCGCCGAGCGGTGCCCGGACTGCGCCGGCTCGCGCACCTGCGGGTGAGCGAGGTGGCGCCCGGGGACGAGACCCCGGTCGGCGATGTCGTCGTACGGGCCGTGCCCGCGCGGCACGACGGGCGGCGGCTGCCGCTCGGACCGCACCGCGCCCCCGCGCTCGGCTATGTCATCGCCGGCGAGGCCCGGACGTACTTCGCCGGGGACACCGGGCTGTTCGACACGATGGCCGAGGAGGTCGGGCCGGTGGAGGTGGCGCTGCTGCCGGTCGGCGGCTGGGGACCGTACCTGGGCGAGGGGCATCTGGACGCGGGACGGGCGGCGGAGGCGTTGGCACGACTGGCGCCGTGCAGTGCGGTGCCGGTGCACTACGGCACGTACTGGCCGATCGGGATGGACGCCGTGCGCCCCCATGAATTCCATGCGCCGGGGGACGAATTCGTACGGCTGGCGGCCGGCCGGGCACCCGATGTGGCGGTGCACCGGCTCGGGCACGGGGAGAGCGTGCGCCTGAAGGGCACGCGGTGAGCTGGAGCGCGCCCGTGGCGCAGGCCGGTCTGCCCCTGCTGGCGGCGTCGGCCGTCACCCCGGCGGCCATCGTGCCGACGTCCACGCAGCAGGCGGTCGGCTATCCGACGCTCTTCCTGCTGGTGCTGGCCGGGGCGCTGGTGCCGGTGATTCCGACGGGGGCGCTGGTGAGTTCGGCGGCCGTGGTCGCCTTTCACCAGACGTCGCCCCTCTCGCTGGCGATGGTGTTCCTGACGGCGTCGCTGGCGGCGTTTCTCGGGGACGCGACGCTGTACTGGCTGGGGCGGCGCGGGCTGAGGTCGAAGAACGGCTCGCGCTGGCTGGAGGCGATCCGGGCGCGGGCGCCGGAGGACCGGCTGGCCCAGGCGCAGGAGAAACTCGCCGCGCACGGTGTCGCGGTGCTGGTGCTGTCCCGGCTGGTGCCGGCGGGGCGTATCCCGGTGATGCTCGCCTGTCTGCTGGCGGAGTGGCCGTTGCGGCGGTTCTCGCGGGGGAATCTGCCGGCGTGTCTGGCGTGGACGCTGACGTATCAGTTGATCGGGATTCTCGGGGGGTCGCTGTTCGACGAGCCGTGGGAGGGTGTGGTGGCGGCGATCGTGCTGACCTTGGTGATCAGCGCGGTGCCGGCTGTTGTGCGGCGGGTTCGGTAGCGCCGTAGGGGTTGTGGTTGTTTTCGGAGTGCGGGTGGTGTGTGGTTGATCGCGCCCACGCGGCGGAGCCGCAAATTCACACAGCCCCGCGCCCCTTGGTCTACTGCAGCACCCTTGAAGCGCCCACCGGCATGTCCCAGAGGTTGTCGCGTGCCAGGCCTGCCTTTTCCCAGGCCGCTCGTACGCGCTGGAGGGGCTCCAGGACCGGCTCCGCCGACAGGACGAAGGTCGCCCAGTGCATGGGGGCCATGCGGCGGGCGCCCAGGTCCTGGGTGGCCCGGACCGCCTCCTCCGGGTCGCAGTGGACGTCTCGGAGCCACCAGCGCGGGTCGTAGGCGCCGATGGGGAGGAGGGCGAGGTCGATGCCGGGGTAGCGGCGGCCGATGCGGGAGAACCAGTGGCCGTAGCCGGTGTCGCCGGCGAAGTAGACGCGCTGTCCGTCCCGGTCGGTGAGCACCCAGCCGCCCCACAGGCTGTGGCAGGTGTCGGTGAGGGTGCGCTTGGACCAGTGGTGGGACGGGACGAAGTCGAAGCGGACGCCGTCCAGTTCGGCCGCCTCCCACCAGTCGAGTTCCGTGACGCGGGTGAAGCGGCGGCGGTGGAACCAGCGGGCGAGCCCGGCCGGGGCGAACACGGGAGTGTCGCGCGGGAGTCTGCGCAGGGTGGGGGCGTCCAGGTGGTCGTAGTGGTTGTGGCTGATGACGACGGCGTCGACGCGCGGCAGCTCGTCCCAGGGGACGCCCACGGGGGTGATGCGGGCGGGGGTGCCGAGGATCCGGCGGGACCAGACCGGGTCGGTGAGGATCGTGAGGCCGCCGACGCGCAGTACCCAACTGGCGTGCCCCGCCCAGGTGACGGCGATCGTGCGGGCGTCGACGCGGGGCAGCGGGCCGGGGGCGTAGGGAAGCCGGGGGATGTCGGCGAGGCCTTGGGGGCCCGGTCTCACGGAGCCTTCGCGGGCGAAGCGGGCGATGGCCTTCAGACCGGGGAGCGGGGCGGTAAGCCGGTCGTGGAAGGTACGCGGCCACACTCTCCGCTCGGCCAGCGGCCGGGGTTCGGCCAAGGGCGGGTACGGGGGCGCGAGCGGGGACGGCAGTGCCGGGTCGCCGGCTTCTTGGGTGTTCGTACCGGTGGTCGACTCGGACTGCTGCGTCATCGAGGAGGCTCCCATCGCTGAGCTTCGTCACGGAGGTCGTCGAAGACCGACTTCAGCCGGTGCAACGCCCGTCGCACATGCGTCAGTTCCAACGGTGCGGGTGAGGTGAGGCATTCCGCGCGTTCCCGGTCGGAGGCGGGCAGCAGTGCGCCGGTGGACAGCCGCACGCGCGGGGCTTCGAGGTCGTCGCCGAAGCGGTGGCCGCCCGGCGCGGGCATGCCGAGGCGGGCGGAGAGGAAGTCCTCCAGTTCCTGTGCGTCGCCCACGCCGTGCGCGGTCAGCGCGGGGCGCAGCGGGGCGAGGTCCACGTAAAGGTGCCGGCCGGCCTGCGGAGGCCGGGAGAGGGCCCCGGCGGCGACGACGGCGGAGTGCGCCGCGGCGGCCACGCGCGCGTGCAGGCGCACGGTGGCGGCCACGCGCTCCTTGACCGGGTCCGGTTCGGCCAGGACGTACCCGGCTGCCGCGGCGACCGGGGCGGCGACACGGGCGTCGAGCGCGGTGAGGACGTCGAGCACGCGCGCGTGGAGGCCGTCGCCGTCCTCCCCGGCCGGGAAGCGGGCCACGGCGGCGGGCCAGCCGGGCGGGAGCAGGGAACCGGCAAGGTCGGTGACGACGGTGACCCGGTCGGGCAGCATCTCGGCGGGACTGAGCAGCACGGTGTCGTGCGGGTCGTGCAGGGTGTCGCGCCAGGTCTCGTCGCTGACCAGGTGCAGGCCCTCCCCCTGGGCGGCCTCGACGGTCTCGTGCAGCAGCTCGGGAGGGGCGACGGTCGCGGTGGGGTCGTCGGCGACGGACAGCACCAGCAGGCGCGGGTCGCCGCCCTCGGCGCGGACCCGGCGCACGGTCTCCAGCAGGGCGTACGGATCGGGGACGCCGCCGCTCTCCGGCGGGGTCGGCACATGGAAGGCCGGCCGCCCCAGCAGGCGGGCGTACGGCGCCCACCAGGCCGCGCAGGGCCTCGGCACCAGGACGTCACCGCCGAGCGCGGCGGTCAGGGCGAGCAGCAGGGAGGGCGCACCGGGGCCGGCGGCCGCGCGGTCGGGGGCGCAGTGCAGTCCGCGCCGGTCCCAGTAGCCGCAGGCGGCCTCCCGCAGCGCGGGGCCGCCGCCGACCGGCTCATGGTCACCGCGGGACGCCGCCGCGGCGAGCACCGCCGACAGCTCCGGCAGGACCGGGAGCCCGTCCTCGGGGAGCGGCGGCCCGAACCGGACGGGGCCGTGGCCTTGCGGGTCCGTCCGCCGCATCCGTACCTCCGCAGTGCCTGGTGCCGCCGTGTTCTGGTGATCCGTACGGTGCGGCTCGTGCCCTCGGCCAGTGAGTACCCAGGGTGCCGCCGCCCCATGGGCGCCCCGCCGGGTTGTGACGGTCACAGCATGAGCGGGCCGGGCCGGGGAAGCGGGCCGTTTCCGGGGGCGCCGCGGAACGGTCCGGGCAGGTCAGCGGTAGGGATCGCTCTCCCGGTTGCGCAGCCGGTGCGCGGCGGCGCCGAACGCGCCGGCGATCAGCAACCCGCCCGCGACCAGGGCCGGCACGGAGTCGGTGAAGGCACCGCCGTCACCGGCCCGTACCCCGCGCTGGATCACCGCTCCGCCGCACTCGCTGTCGTGGGGGTGGTGCGAGGGGTGATCCGGTTCGGGGCACGGCTTGTGCGTGGGCCGGTGCGTGGGCTCGTGGGTCGGCTTGTGATGGCCACCGCCGCCGTGGGCCACCGTGAACGTCGCGCTCCACTCCTTGCCCTGGCCGCCGGGAGCGGCCGGGCAGGTGCCGTCCACGGTCCACGCCGAGTCCTCCCCGAGGGCGTCCGGATCGCCCTCGAAGTTCTCGGCGGACGCGATGCGGGCCGTGCCCCGGTAGGCGGGCCCGGACACCTTGTCGTCGTTGCCGGTCACCCTGCGCAGCTGGACGGTGCCGTCGTCGAAGGCCTGCGACGTGGCGTCGATCGTGTCGGGCGGGGGCCCACCGGTCGGATCACAGCTCACCGAGATGGTGAGCGTGCCCCCGGGCTCGACGGTGGCGGGACTGACCTCGGCGGCGGGTTCGGCGAAGGCGGCGGGCGCGAAGCCCGCCAGGGCGGACCCGGCGAGAACGGCGACGGACAGGGCGTGAAGGCTGCGGCGCATCGAGGGGACTCCTTCGGTAGTCATACCCCTCTGCCATCACAGCCCGGCCGCGACAGGGCCGCGCGAAACCGGACCCCATTAGCGGGACAGCGCCCTCCAACAGAGTGAACTGCAACCCCCTAGGGGCGCGGGCCGGCGCTACCCGGCATCCCGCATCACCTGCTCCCGCACCCGCCCGCAGCACCGGCTGATCAGCCGGGACACATGCATCTGCGAGATCCCCAGCTCCTCGGCGATCCGGCTCTGCGTCATGTCGGAGAAGAACCGCATGTACAGGATCGCCCGCTCCCGCTCCGGCAGCGCGGCCAGCCGGTCCTTCACCGCCTCACGGTCCACGACCGTGTCCAGCGCGGGATCGGGCGACCCGAGCGCGTCGCTCAGGGAGTACCCGTCCTCGCTGCCGGGCAGCTCCGCGTCCAGGGACAGGGCGGTGAAGCTCTCCAGCGCCTCCAGACCGGTCTTGACGTCCTCCTCGCTCATCTTCGCGTGCTCGGCGATCTCGGCCACGGTGGGCCGGCGGCCGGAGATGGTCTGGGACAGGTCCTGTGAGGCGAACCGGACACGGTTGCGCAGGTCCTGGACCCGGCGGGGTACGTGCAGGGTCCACATGTGGTCACGGAAGTGCCGCTTGATCTCGCCGGTGACGGTGGGCACGGCATAGCTCTCGAAGGCGTTGCCGAGTTCCGGGTCGTACCGGTCCACGGCCTTGACCAGGCCGAGGGCCGCGACCTGGCGCAGATCGTCCAGGTTCTCGCCTCGGCTGCGGAAGCGCCCCGCGATGCGGTCCGCCATGGGCAGCCAGGCCTCGACGATCTCGTCGCGGAGCGCGTCGCGTTCCGGGCCGGCGGGGAGGCCGGCGAGCCTGCGGAAGGCCTCGGCGGTGTCGGGGGCGTCGTCGTGGGGGTGCTGCTTCGTGCTCGTGTGAGTCGGCATGATGCGTCGCAATTCCCTTGCAGGTGCTCTGGGTTGGACCGTCACCGTGGGAGCGCATCCGCTGCGGGACAGGGGCGCCGGTGGCGACGCTTCACGCCGCTCCCACGGACGTGCCTCCTGTCCGAAGCACTGAGGTGCGCCTGCCCCGGGCCCTCACACGCAAACCCGGAGAGGTTTTCCACGGTCGCGCAGGGTGACCTGACGCGGACCGGCGAGCGGCGGCCGAGCAGGGCTTCAGGGCGAAGGGGCGGGAGTTCCCGCCGGGGTGGGAGAAGCGGCGGCGGCCGCGGAAGCGGGGGGTACGGGCACACCGGCCGGTTCATGCCGGCCGGCGTTCTCCTCGGGCAGCAGCAGCTCCTCGTACCGGCCCAGAACGAGCACTGCTCCGAGCATGAGCACCGGGATGAGCACAGCGAGCATCGCCATGACGGGTCCTTCCCCAGGGAGGTGTGGGGGGTGTGATCCGGGTCTCCCCCAGGCCGTGGCGCAAACCAGGGCGGGTTGTGGGGATCCGGTGTGCCCAACCCGTGTCGGCTTCCGGTGTTCGGGTACGCGGTGCGGACCCCCGAAGGTCTGGAGGGAAACATGCAGCGAGGCAGCGACCGGCTGAGCGTCCACCGGGACGACGAGATGAAGCACGAACTGCAGGGTCTGCTCAGGTCCGGGCACCCCACCCGCAGTGAGGAGTGGCACGACCCGGAGCCGGCCGCCGAGGACGACCCCGAGGTCGCGCACGGGCCGGTGACACCGAGCCGTGCGCCGACGTCTCTGGAGTCGGTACGGCTGGATCTGGCCCGGATCCTGGGCCGCAAGGCGTTCCCGGCGAGTTCGCGCGAGCTGGCCCGCGAGCTGCGCGGCCACCAGGCGCCCGACACCCTCGTCGAGGCACTGGAGCGGCTGCCGCGGCAGGAGCGCTACGGCAATGTCCAGGAACTGGCCCAGGCCCTGATCCGGGCCCGCGAGACCGGGCCGGAGGAATACGCGTAGTGACCGCGCCAGGGGCACCGCGGCGTGCCGGCCGGTGCGCCGCGGTACCCCTGCCGACCTGGGAACGGAGAGAGGGCCCCAGTGATGGCCGAGTTGGTGAAGGACGTGATGACTCCGGGTGTGGTGGCCGTGCGCCCGGACGCCTCGCTCGTCGAGGCGGCACAGTTGATGCGCACGCAGAACATCGGCGACGTGGTGGTCGCCGACGGACAGGACGTGGTCGGAGTACTCACCGACCGTGACATCGCGGTGCGGGCCGTCGCCGACGGCGCCGATCCGATGACGGTGAGCGCGCAGACCGTGTGCACCCCGGATCCGGTGACGGTGTCGCCGGACGACCGGGTGGCGACCGCGGCCACGCTGATGCGCGAGCACGCGGTGCGCCGGCTGCCGGTGGTGGAGAACGGGCTGCCGGTCGGCATGGTGAGCCTCGGCGACCTGGCCGAGGCCGAGGACCCCGCGTCGGCGCTCGCCGACATCAGCCGCGCCGAGCCGGACGCCCGGGGCGGTGCATGAGCACGGACCAGGCGAAGGAGATCAGCGCCTCCGGCGTCACCGTCGACGTCGGTGACGCCACGACCCGCTATCTGCTGTACGGGCTGCTGCCCAGCTGGTTCGTGCCGGGAGTGGCCGACTGGGTGATGCACCGGCGGACCCGCATCGAGGAGACCGCCGGCACCAAGGAATCACTGATCCACTCCCTCATGATGGCCGAGGTCGGCATCCCGATCGCGCTGACGCTGCGCTACGAGGTCAACCCGCTGCTGCTGAGCGTGCAGCTGGGCGGGGCCGCGGTGCACGAGGCGACGGCGCTGTGGGACGTCCGCACGGCCGTCGGGAGCGAGCGGGAGGTCAAGCCGGTCGAGCAGCACATCCACAGCTTTCTGGAGTCGCTGCCGTTCGGGGCCCTGGCCGCGCTGATGTGCCTGCACGCCGACCAGGTCAAGTCGCTGCTGCGCGGCGGCGAGGGCGATCCGGACGCGTGGCGTCTCGTGCCGCGCCGGCGCCCGCTGTCGCGTGGCTATCTGGCGGGTATCGCCGCCGCGATCGGCACGTGCGTGCTGCTGCCGTACGGCGAGGAGCTGCTGCGGTGCGTCCGCACGGGCCGCAAGAACAAGAAGAACCGTTCCGGGAAAGGACGTTGAGCATCATGCGTATCGCGTTTCTGGTCGCGCCCGAGGGCGTCGAACAGATCGAGCTGACCGATCCGTGGCAGGCGGTGAAGGACGCCGGCCACGAGCCCGTGCTGGTGTCGACGAAGCAGGGGAAGATCCAGGCGTTCGACCACCTCGACAAGGCGGACACCTTTCCCGTGGACGAGGTGGTGGGCGAGACCGCGCCCGACTCGTTCGGCGGTCTTGTGCTGCCCGGCGGCGTGGCCAACCCGGACTTTCTGCGGATGGACGACAGGGCCGTCGCTTTCGTCCGGGACTTCTTCGAGCACGGCCGGCCCGTGGCGGCGATCTGCCACGCGCCCTGGACGCTGGTCGAGGCGGACGTCGTACGCGGCCGGGAGCTGACCTCCTGGCCGAGCCTGCGGACGGACATCCGCAACGCGGGCGGCACCTGGGTGGACAAGCAGGTCAAGGTCTGCGACCACGGCGCGGGCAAGCTCGTCACCAGCCGCAAGCCGGACGACCTCAAGGCGTTCTGCGAGACCTTCCTCGAGGTGTTCGCCGAAGAGGCCGGCTGAACGCCCTGTCACCGGGCGCGTGTCCTTCGAGGGGCTCAGGTGCCGGGGGTCGTGGGAGTCGCCGACTCCCCGCTCCCCCGCTCCCGGGCCCCTTCACGGGTGCGGCCCGCGGCCACCGGGCGCCGCGGGTTGCGGCGCAGGTACTCGCCCTCGAGCTGCGCCATGCGCTCGTTGTGGGCCCGCAGCGCGTCGTTCGACCCGTACAGCAGCGTGTCGTGGCGCGTGCGGTGGATGGTCTCCAGCTCCTTCATGAGCTGCTGGTCGTCCAGCCGGTCAGGGTCCACTCCGGTCATGGTGTCGCCCCGCTCGTCGTGTTCGTGTCCGCGGTACGGGTACCCGCCCGGTGCAACTGAGCACTACACCCGATCGGCACCCGGGAGGGAGCCATGGATCTCGCCTTTCTGCACCCACTCTACGAACACTCGGGCCCCTGGGCCTCTGTGTACGTCGACACCTCCCGGCACACGGAGGACACGCCTCACGAGCGGCAGCTGACGGCCCAGGCCATGGCCAGGCAGCTTGCCGCGCAGGGCGCGGACGAGGCGACCTGCGAGGCCGTGCAGAACGCGATCGAGGATCTGCGGCACTCCTCCGAACCGCACGGCCGGGCCTTGTTCGCGCGCGACGGCCAAGTGGTCCTCGACCCGCCGCTGGCCCGCCCTCCGCAGGCCGGCGACTGGGCCGAGTGGGCCCCGCTGCCGCGCGTCACGCCCCTGCTGGAGCTGGCCGGCGAGGACCCGGTCTGCGTGGTGGCCTACGTCGACCGCAAGGGCGCGGACTTCGAGCTGCGCAGCGCGCTGGGCCGGGAGGACTCCGGGAGCGTCACCGGGCGGCAGTGGCCGGTGCACCGGACGAGCTCCGCGGACTGGTCCGAGCGGCATTTCCAGTTGCGAGTGGAGAACACCTGGGAGCACAACGCCGCGGAGATCGCCGACGCGCTCGCCGTGTGCCAGGAGGAGACACAGGCCGACCTGCTGATTCTCGTCGGCGACGACCGTGAGCGGCGGTCGGTGCACGACCGGCTGCCCAAGCGGCTGCACGGCCTGGTGGCCGAGGCGCCGCACGGCAGCGGCAGCCGGCTCCTCGACGAGGACGTGGAGCGGGCCCGCGCCGAGCATGTGGCGCGGCAGGCCGAGGCGGAGCTGGAGCGGTTCCGGGCCGGCCGGAGCCCGGACGACGAGGGCCGGGCCCGGGCCGTGGAGGGCGTGCCCGCGCTGATCGAGGCGGCACGTGAGCACCGGATCGACGAGCTGCTGATCAGGCCGAACGGGCCGGACGCGCACCGCGAGGTGTGGATCGGCGAGGACCCTGACCAGGTGGCTGTACGGCGCACCGATCTGAAGATCCTCGGTGAGCAGCACTCGTGGCCGGCCCGGGCGGATGACGCGCTGATCCGGTCGGCGGTGGCCACGGATGCGCACGCGCTGGCGGTGGCGGAGGAAGAGGTGCCGGTGGGGGGACTCGGGGCGTTGCTCCGCTGGAAGTAAGCGGAGCTGTTGTGCGCCCAGCCGCCATAGGGGTGCTTGCCGCCGCGCGTGTGCGGGTGCGTCGTGGCTGGTCGCGCAGTTCCCCGCGCCCCTAACGGGCGCGTTCCACTCTGCGTTCGTCCCAGACCGGGTCCGGGGTTTCCCGGACCCGGCCGTCGCTGCCGAAGACCAGGTAGCGGTCGAAGGAGCGGGCGAACCAGCGGTCGTGTGTGACCGCGAGGACCGTGCCCTCGAAGGCCTCCAGGCCCTCCTGGAGCGCCTCGGCGGACTCCAGGTCGAGGTTGTCGGTCGGCTCGTCGAGCAGCAGCGCGGTGACGCCCTGGAGCTCCAGCAGGAGGATCTGGAACCGGGCCTGCTGGCCGCCGGACAGCCGGTCGAACGTCTGCTCCGCCTGGTTGGTCAGCTCGTAGCGGCGCAGCCGGGACATCGCGGCGCCCCGGTCCTGCGCGTGCTCCTTCCACAGGATGTCCAGGAGCGTGCGGCCCTCCAGCTCCGGGTGGGCGTGGGTCTGCGCGAAGTGGCCGGGCACGACCCGGGCGCCCAGCTTCCAGTGCCCCGTGTGCGCCACGTCGCCGCCGGCGAGCAGCCGCAGGAAGTGGGACTTGCCCGAGCCGTTGGAGCCGAGGACGGCGACCCGTTCGCCGTAGAAGACCTCCAGGTCGAAGGGCTTCATCAGGTTGGTGAGTTCCAGGTGCTCGCAGGTGAGCGAGCGGACGCCGGTGCGGCCGCCCTTGAGGCGCATCCTGATGTCCTGCTCGCGCGGCGGCTCCGGGGGCGGGCCGGCCTCCTCGAACTTGCGCAGACGGGTCTGGGCTGCCTGGTAGCGGGACGCCATCCCGTCGCTGTTGGTGGCGGCCTGACGGAGGGTCAGCACCAGCTTCTTCAGCTGGGCGTGCTTCTCGTCCCAGCGCCTGCGCAGCTCCTCGAAACGGGAGAAGCGTTCCCGGCGGGCCTCGTGGTACGTCGCGAAGCCGCCGCCGTGCATCCAGGCGTCGGCGCCGGCGGGGCCGGGTTCCAGGGAGATGATGCGCTGCGCCGAGCGGGCGAGGAGTTCGCGGTCGTGGGAGACCAGCAGCACGGTCTTGCGGGTCTCGGCGAGCCGCTCCTCCAGCCAGCGCTTGCCGGGCACGTCGAGGTAGTTGTCCGGCTCGTCGAGCAGCAGCACCTCGTCGGTGCCGCGCAGCAGCGCCTCCAGCACGAGCCGTTTCTGCTCTCCGCCGGAGAGCGTGCGGACGAGTCGCCACTGGGCCCTGTCGTACGGGATGCCCAGGGCCGCCGTGGTGCACATGTCCCACAGCGTCTCGGCCTCGTAGCCGCGTGCCTCGGCCCAGTCGGCGAGGGCCTGGGCGTAGGCGAGCTGGGCGGCCTCGTCGTCGACGGTCATGATGGCGTGCTCCGCGGCGTCGACGGCACGGGCCGCCTCGCGGATGCGGGGCGTCGCGACGGACACGAGCAGGTCGCGTACGGTCGTCTCGTCGCGTACGGACCCGACGAACTGCCGCATCACACCGAGGCCGCCGCCCACGGTGACGGAACCGCCGTGCGGCTTCAGTTCACCGGCGAGCATGCGCAGCAGGGTGGTCTTCCCGGCACCGTTGGGCCCCACGAGGGCCACGACGGCGCCCTCCCCCACCCGGAACGACACATCGCCGAGCAGCGCCCTTCCGTCGGGCAGGTAGTACTCCAGGTGCGCGGCTTCGAGGTGACCCATGGGCAGGAATTCTGCGGCGCCGGGACGTGCGGGGCAAACGCATTTGGCGCGGGCGACGCCGAGCACGGTGAAAGCGACGGTGCGCCCACCCCCCTCCGGGTACCCGCAGCCCCATGACATCCCCCGACCTGGACCTCACCACACCGAAGCCCGGGCACCACCCCCTGCGCGACCGCGTCCTCGCCCTGGACCGCCGTCTCTTCGAGTCCGCGGCCGGCCGGCACTGGCCCGGGGCGGACCACGTCCTGCCCCGTCTCTCCCGCGGCGCGAACCACGGCGTCCTGTGGTTCGCGACCGCGGCCGCCCTCGCGGCGAGCCGTACACCCCGCGCCCGCCGGGCGGCGACCCGCGGGCTGGCCTCGCTGGGCCTCGCCTCCCTCGCCATCAACACCCTCGGCAAGCGCTCGGTGCGCCGGCCCCGCCCCGCCCTGGACCCGGTCCCGCTGATCAGGCAGCTGAAGCGGCAGCCGATCACCACGTCGTTCCCCTCCGGGCACGCCGCGTCGGCCGCCGCCTTCGCGACCGGTGTCGCCCTGGAGTCCCCGGCCTGGGGCGCGGTCGTCGCCCCGGTGGCCGCCTCGGTCGCACTCTCCCGCGTGTACACCGGCGTCCACTTCCCGAGCGACGTCCTGGCCGGCGCGGCCCTGGGCGCGGGCGCCGCGTTCGCCGTACGGGGCCTGGTGCCGACGCGGTCGCAGGCCCTCCCGCCGGCCCGGCCCCGTGCCGAGGTCCCGGCGTTGCTGGAGGGCGAGGGGCTCGTGCTCGTGGCGAACACCGCCGCGGGAACCGCCGAGCGTGCCCGCGCCCTGCGCGACGAGCTCCCGCGGGCCGAGGTCGTCGAGTGCGAACCGCAGGACGTGGCCGCCGAGTTGGAGAAGGCGGCCGGCCGCGCCCGGGTCCTCGGCGTGTGCGGCGGCGACGGCACCGTGAACACCGCCGCCCGCATCGCGCTGAGCCACCGGCTGCCCCTCGCCGTGCTGCCCGGCGGCACCCTCAACCACTTCGCCTACGACCTGGGCGTGGAGGACGCCCGCGACCTGGCCCGCGCGCTGCGCCAGGGCGATGCGGTACGCGTGGACGTCGGCCGGTTCTCCTGCGGCGAGGAACACGGCGTCTTCCTCAACACCTGCAGTGTCGGCGTCTATCCGGAGCTCGTGCGGGAGCGGGAGCGCTGGTCGCACCGGATCGGCGGCTGGCCGGCCGGTGTGCTCGCGGCCCGGCGCGTGCTGCGCGCGGACCGGCATCCGCTGGAAGCCGAGTTCCAGGGCCGTACGCGTCCGCTGTGGCTGCTGTTCGCCGGGAACGGCACCTATCACCGCGTGGGGCTCGCGCCCGGACGCCGGCTGGACCTCGCGGACGGGCAGCTCGACGTGCGGGTCGTGCACGGCGGGCGCCGGCCCGCCGCGCGGCTGCTGGCCGCCGCGCTCGCGGGACCGCTGACCCGTTCGCCCGCCCATGCGGCCGTCCAGGTGGGGCGGCTGCGCCTGGACCACGTGGCGCCGGGCACGCTGCTCGCCTACGACGGCGAGGTCATTGACGTCGAGGGCCGCGTGACCCTGGAGAAGCTGCCCGAGGCGCTGACCGTGTACCGGCCCGTCACCGGCTACTGACTGACACTCCGTCAGTCCATATAGCAGGATACGGGTCTCATCATGCGGCCCCGATGCGTACGGTGATCCCATGCCGACCGGAGGAACGGAAGGGGTGGGATCCGCCATGCCGGAACCACGGGAGACGGCCGTCTACACGCACGGGCACCATGAGTCGGTGCTCCGTTCGCACACCTGGCGTACCGCCGCCAACTCGGCGGCGTATCTGCTGCCCTCGATCGAACCCCGCATGACGATCCTGGACATCGGCTGCGGCCCGGGCACCATCACCGCCGACCTGGCGGAGCTCGTGCCCGGCGGGCACGTCACCGGTGTCGACCGGGCCCCGGAGATCCTGGAGCAGGCCCGTGCCACCGCGGCCGGGCGGGGACTGGCCAACACCGACTTCGCCGTCGCGGACGTGCACGCCCTGGACTACCCGGACGACACCTTCTGCGTGGTCCACGCCCACCAGGTGCTCCAGCACGTGGGGGATCCGGTGCGGGCCCTGCGGGAGATGAAGCGGGTCGTCAGACCCGGTGGCATCGTCGCCGCGCGGGACGCGGACTACGCGGCGATGACCTGGTATCCGGCGTCCGCGGGGCTCGACGCCTGGCTGGACCTCTACCGCCGGGTCGCCCGGGCCAACGGCGGTGAGCCGGACGCCGGGCGCCGGCTGAAGGCCTGGGCGCTGCGCGCCGGGCTCACGGACGTCACGGCGACCTCCGGGACATGGACCTTCGCCACGCCTCAGGAGCGGGCCTGGTGGAGCGGACTGTGGGCCGATCGCACCCTTGCCTCCACGTATGCGGACCGGGCCCGGCTGGGCGGGCACGCCGGTGAGGAGGAGCTGCGGGCCGCGGCACGGGCGTGGCGCGAATGGGGCGAGCAGGAGGACGGCTGGTTCAGTGTCCTGCACGGAGAAATTCTCTGCAGAAAGGAAGCCTGAAACAGAATTTCGGGGACACCCTGAATGCAGGAGGTCATATCATGGTTCCCATTCTGCTGGTGCTGCTTCTGGCTTTGGTTCTGTTCGGTGCCGGATTTGCAGTAAAGGTACTCTGGTGGATCGCGTTGGCGGTTCTCGTCCTGTGGCTGCTGGGATTCTTCGTGCGGGGCACGTCGGCAGCCGGGAGCCGAGGCCGGTGGTACAGGTGGTGAATCAGCCCGCTGATTCAGCAGGCTGATTCAGCCCCCGTCGCGGGGAAGCAGCGGTCCGAGCGGCCCGAGGTCCAGATTGAGGTCCTCGGGCCGTAGTCCGTAGCGATCGCGCAGTTCCGCCATCCGCTCCTCGAGCAGCATGAGCGTGAGCCCGACCCGCTCCTCCTGCTCCTCGCTCAGATCCCCCACGTCGAACCTGCGCAGCGCCTGCCGCTCCATGAGCTGACGCAGCAGTTCCACCACCGTCAGCACGAGTTTGACCAGGTCGCGCTCGACGGTGTCGGGCTCCAGGTCCATCCGGTTGCGCTGCGGACGAGGGTTGGGCCGGGGGGTGGGGCCGGGGCTGTCGGCCGACATCACAGCAACTCCTCGAACGGTGAGGACACCTGGGCGTTCACCGAGCTGATGAGCGCGTTGAGATCGATCCGGACCAGGTCGACGTCGGCGATGCGCAGCGTGATGTCCCCCGTGATCACGACGCCGCCGGCGAGCAGCCGGTCGAGCAGGTCCACGAGGGCGACCTCACGGCGTTCCACTACGGTCAAGGCTTCTCTCCGTCGGTCATGTGGCCTCCCCGGCGAACGAATAGGCCGCCCAGGGGCCGGTGAGTTCGATGCGCATTCCGGGCGCCTCGCCCTTCGTGCGGTCCACCAGCTCCACGAATTCCTCGGAATTGGCGCGCGGCACCAGATATGCGGCATTCAATACGTTCCGCCCGGTCGCCTTGGAAAGCGCGGGATTCTGCGGAGGGTGCAGCCGGGAATCCTCCGCGAATGCGGAAAGGTTTTCGTGCAGTCGGGTCGAGAAATGCTCGGCCTTCTGCCACATCTCCTCGTGCGACCTGGTCTGCATGCGCCGCTGCCGCAGATAGTCCCGGCCCGACGCGGCTTTCTGCGCGGGCCGGGGGCTTTCCTGCTGTTCGGACTCGGCGTACACCTTCACGCCCCATTCGACCCGGCCCTCCAGCCGGTCGAGGGTGCGCTGGAAGTCCTCTTCGCGGGCCTCCATCATCATCCGTACGCCGCTGTCGTCCCGGAAGACGGTGCCGAGCCGCAGCGGCAGCGGGGTCGTGACGGTGGTGAGCGCGTCGATCACGCCCTGGTGGGCGCGGGCGGTCTCGGTGAGCCAGTCCAGGTCCTCCAGATGGCGGTGGAGCGGTTCTTCGGCGAAGTCCCGCTCCGGCACATGACTGACCACGGCGACGAGACCGTGATGGGTCAGCGCCCGGGGCGGATCGCCCGCCACCCCGGACAACTGGGACTGGAGCGGCGTACCGAAGGGGCGGCAGACGGCGTAGACGTACCGCAGTCCGGTCACGGGGCCTCCTTCTTCTCCGCGCGGCCCGGCTCCAGCTCCTCCAGCCGGGCCAGCCTCTCGCGCAACTCGGCGTTTTCACGGGTCAGTTCATCACGGCGGGCCCGGGAGCTCAGGTTCGGGTCGCTCTCCCACCAGTCGATGCCCATCTCCTTGGCCTTGTCGACGGAGGCGACGATGAGCCGGAGCTTGATCGTGAGGAGTTCGATGTCGAGCAGGTTGATGCGGATGTCGCCCGCGATGACTATGCCCTTGTCCAGCACCCGTTCCAGGATGTCGGCCAGGTTGGCACTGCTCCCCTGGCCGCCGTAGGGCTCGGGCATCCTGCTGGGCGTCGTCATCGCCGGCTCCCTGCCTCGGCTTCCTCTTCGTCGTACTCCTCGTCCTCGTACTCGGCCTCAGGCTCGTCCTCCGCCTCCTCCTCGGGCTCGTCCTCGTCTTCGTACTCACCCTCGGCTTCGTCCTCTTCCTCGTACTCGCCTTCGGGCTCCTCTTCTCCCTCTTCCTCTCCCTCTTCCTCGTACTCGCCCTCGGGCTCCTCGTCCTCGGTGCCCTCCTCGGCCTCCTCCTCGGACTCCTCCTCGGCCAGCGCGTCCTCGTGGCTGCGGACGACCTCGCCGTCGCGGATCTCGCCGCGCCAGCCGTCCTCCGCCTCACCCTTGATCGTGATGAAGCGGACGAAGTTCTTGAGGTCGAGCCGGGCGCGGCGGCCCTGGGCGCGCCAGATGTTGCCGGTCTTCTCGAAGAAACCGGAGGGGTAGTACTCGATGACCAGCAGGACACGCGTGAGGCTGTCGGTGAGCCGGTGGAAGGAGACGACGCCCTTCGTCGTGCCCTTGGCGCCCTCCGAGGTCCAGGCGATGCGGTCGTCCGCCACCTGCTCGGTCGTCTTCGCCTTCCAGCTGCGGTTGGACCACCAGATCTTCGCCTGCCAGTCGGAGTGGGTGTCGTCGTCGCGGCTCGCGCTCTTGACGCCCTTCGCGAAGGTGGAGAAGTCCTGGTACTGCGTCCACTGGTCGTACGCGGTGCGCAGGGGTACGCCGACATCGATGTGCTCGATGATGACGGTGGGCTTGTTGCCGCTCTTGCCCTTGCCCTTCCCTTTGCCGCCGCCCAGGTTCTTCAGGGCGCCAGTGACCTTGTCCTTGATGCGTGAGCCGCCGGTCTCCATGGCGACGCGCAGCGGGCCCTTGCCCTCGGCGAGCTTGCGGCCGCCGTCGAGGGCGAGCTTCGCGAAGCCGGGGCTGTTGCCCTCGGCGATGTCGTTCAGTTTGCCGGTGGTCTCGCCGAGCTTGCGGCCCACGCCGGTGAGCATGCGCGTGGCCTGGGCCGCGAGGTACTCCTGCAGCTCGGCCTTCAGCCGGTCGGCGGCCTCGCTGTGGGCCACGTCGCTGAGCGGGTTCTTCGTCGCTCCGTTTGCGGCGGACTTCGCCGATCCGAGAGTGTCGGTCATCCCTCACCGCCTCCCTTCGGCAGCCGGGACCGGGCGCTGCCGCCCCTGTTCCCGGCAGAGGTCGCCTTCTTGGCGGCCGTGGTCTTCTTCGCCGCCGGCTTCCGGCCCGCCGTCTTCTTCGCGGGGGCCTTCTTGGCCGTGGTCTTCTTCGCCGCCGCCGTGGTCTTGGCAGCGTCGTACCGCCGGCGTGGTCGCCCGGGAGCTGCGAGCGGCCGGGC
>NZ_JBSHKH010000143.1:0-20642 GCF_053643595.1 Streptomyces sp. NPDC055506
GGCCGGTCCGTTCGGCACGGACCGGCCCCCGCGGGGTGAGCTCGGCCTCCCGGTGCGGGAGGCCACCGCTTCAGGTGGGGTCGGTTACTGCATGACCGCCATGGCGAGCGCCCGGCGGGCACGCCGTGAGGCGCGCTCCGCCTTGCGCTGCATGCGGCGGGCGGCCACCAGGCGCGCGGCCCGGCGGTCTCGCTCCGCCTCCTGCAGTCGCTCGTGCATATGTGCGCGAGCCATGGCTTCTGGGATGAGTTGCATCTCTCGGGTCCTGTTCTGGCGCGAGTCCTTCGCGCCGTGCGGGGTGCAGTCTTGAGTCGCGGAGCCGGCGGGCTCGGTGGACGGCTTCATCGGGGCCTGCTTCTGGGGGTCGTGCGTGAGAGGACGGTCGATCGTTCCTGCGGTGTTCATGCCGTGACCGGGTTCTTGCGCGGGCGGCCACGCGGCCGCTTCCGGGCGACGACGACACCCTGCACGAACAGCTCGCCACCCCAGACGCCCCAGGGCTCACGCCGTTCCTTGGCGCCGGCGAGGCAGGCCTCGACCAGCGGGCAGGTACGGCAGAGGGACTTGGCGTACTCCACGTCCGCCGGCGACTCGGCGAAGAAGACCTCCGGGTCGTAGGAGCGGCACGGGACGGGTACGCCGAGGTTCTCGATGGCGTCGTCGAGCGCGGTGAGCGCGGTGAGCGGGGTCAAGGCGGAGTCCTCCGTGGGGCCGGGCTTGGGGATCGTGTCGGAAGGCGGTACGGACGGGGCGTGCGCTTCGAGTTGCACGGTTCGTCTTCCTCGTCTGGTCGTTCCGGCCTGTTGGCCGGGGGGCGGCTGGTACCCGGTTCTCTTGTTGTCCCGAGGCTCCTTCGGTCCGTCGTCCCTGGTCAGGGACAAACAGAAGGGCCGCGGATCCCGGATGGGGTTCCGCGGCCCTGAAGGCGCCGGCCTGATCTGATCAGGCTGGATCACTCCAGGGTTCTGGCCCACGGAAGGCCCACATCTGGTGGTGCTGCGTCGTCTGCTTCCGGAATCCGGCACCGGTCGCCGCAAAGGCATAGGCCCGCGCCTGCGCCTTTACTGCTGCTTCCAGTGCCTTGGTCGGTCGCTCATTGCGCTCACGGACGGGAAGGCCCGCGGGAGCAAGGGAGGAGGACGCCGGGCGGACGGCACGAATGCCGGACAGACCGGTGCCCAGGTTCGAAACGCCGAGCATGCACGCGGAGACGGCCGAGCGATCGGTCATTTTCACGGTGCTGATGGAGCTGGTGTTGATGCTGATCACTGGACTCGCCTCCTCTCGGCGTCTCGGGGGACTGGGTGAACCAGTCCGACGGATATGCAAGTACAACACGGAATCAGGGCCTTCGAGAAGGCCGCTGCTCTCGTGCCTAAGAACCTATGGGGATTGCTGGGGCATGCGCAAACTATTTTTTCGACGAGTTGGTGTCAGTCCTGATCTGTGTCGCCCCCGACGTACTGGCCTGCGCAGATGGCCAGGACATCGGCTCCGTAGCGGGTGAGCTTGCGCATCCCGACGCCCGGGATGCGCGCCAGCTCGTGCTCGTCGTCGGGCGCGGTCTCGGCGATCGCCACCAGTGTCCTGTCCGTGAAGACGCAGAAGGCGGGCTGACCGCTGCTCCGTGCCTGGTCGGCGCGCCATTCGCGGAGCTGCTCGTAGAGGCCCTCGTTCATGTCGGAGGGGCAGTCGTCGCAGCGCATCAGCTTCATCTCGCCCGCGTCGGTCAGCGTGCGGCCGCAGACGCGGCAACGGGCGGGGGTTCGCTGCGCTCGTCTCGGGGCGGAGCCCCTGGTTCCGGGGGTTCCGCGCTCGATACCGCCCGCGGCACCGCCGGCCGTACGGCCCTTGGTGGCCGTCGAACCGGGGCGGAGCCCGTCGAGGAAGCGGCTGGGGCGGCGGTTGGGGCGGCCGCCGGGTGAGCGGGAGAGGGACCAGGAGACATGGAGGTGTTCCCGCGCGCGGGTGACGCCGACGTACAGCAGCCGGCGCTCCTCCTCGATCTGCTCGTCGGTCTTCGCATAGGTGATCGGCATCATGCCCTCGGCGACGCCGACCAGGAAGACGACGTCCCACTCCAGGCCCTTGGCCGAGTGCAGGGAGGCGAGGGTGACGCCCTGCACGGTCGGGGCGTGCTGGGCGTTCGCCCGTTCGTCGAGCTCGGCGACGAGGTCCGCCAGGGTGGCGCCGGGTTTGGCGGCGGCGAAGTCCTGGGCGAGGTTCACCAGGGCGGCCAGGGACTCCCAGCGCTCTCTCACGGCGCCGGAGCCGGCCGGTGGCTGCGGTGTCCAGCCCTCGCCCGACAGCACGGCGCGCACCTGCGAGGGCAGGTCGACGACGTCGTCCAGAAGGGAGTCGTTGCCGCCGAAGCGGGCCGCGCCGCGCAGGGCGACGCCCGCCTTGCGCACCTCCGGGCGGTCGAAGAACCGCTCGGCGCCGCGCAGCTGGTAGGGCACCCCGGCGTCGGCGAGTGCCTGTTCGTAGGTCTCGGACTGCGCGTTCGTACGGAACAGGATGGCGATCTCGGCGGCCGGAACCCCCGAGTCGATGAGCTCACGGATGCGGCGGGCCGCGCCCTCCGCCTCGGCGGGCTCGTCGGTGTACTCCGTGTAGGCCGGCTCGGGCCCCGGCGCACGTTGCGAGACGAGCTCCAGGCGGTGGTCGGCCGCGCGGCCCCTGGCCTGGGCGAGCAGGCCGTTGGCGAGGTGGACGACCTGGGGCGTGGAACGGTAGTCGCGGACCAGCTTGACGACGGTGGCTCCGGGGTGACGGGTGCGGAAATCGAGCAGATGGTCCGGCGTTGCGCCCGTGAACGAATAGATCGTCTGGCTGGCGTCTCCGACCACGCAGAGGCTGTCCCGCTCGCCGAGCCACAGCTCCAGCAGGCGCTGCTGGAGGGGGCTGACGTCCTGGTACTCGTCGACGACGAAGTGCTGGTACTGGGCGCGGACCTGTTCGGCGATGTCGTGCCGGTCCTGGAGGACGGCCACGGTCAGCAGCAGTACGTCCTCGAAGTCGATGACGGAGCGCTCGCGCTTGACGTCCTCGTAGGCGGCGTAGAGCTGGGCGATCTCCGCGGGGTCGCGCGGGGCTTCCCGGCCCGACTTGGCGACGGCGGGCGCGTAGTCCGCGGGGACGGTCTGGGTGACCTTGGACCATTCGATCTCGGCGGTGACGTCCCGCAGCTCGCCCCGGTCGAGCCGGATGCGGCAGGCCGCGGCCGCGTCGGCGACGAGCTGGATCTTGCGGTCGACGAGCCGGGGCATCGCGCCGCCGATCGCTTTCGGCCAGAAGTACTGGAGCTGACGCAGGGCCGCCGAGTGGAAGGTGCGCGCCTGGACGCCTGCGGCTCCGAGCTGGCGCAGGCGGCCGCGCATCTCTCCGGCGGCGCGGTTGGTGAAGGTGACGGCGAGCACGCTGGAGGGGTGGAGGACGCCTGCGCGCACCCCGTAGGCGATGCGGTGGGTGATCGCCCGGGTCTTGCCCGTGCCCGCGCCCGCCAGGACGCACACCGGACCGTGCAGGGCGGTGGCCACCTCGCGCTGCTCGGGGTCGAGCCCGTCGAGCACCGCGTCGGCCGTGTCCGGTACCTGCGGGAACAGGGTGGAGTGCGTTGCTGCTGTCACACGGCCATGCTGCCAGGTCGCGGGAGACGGCCGTGCCGGTTGTCCACAGGCGGGCCCTGATAGTCGTACTAATGCGGCAGGCGTCACGTCCCGCGGGGCCCGGGCCCCGGGAATGGCGGCCCCTTCACGTACGTTCCATCTCTGCGACCACCCGCCCCCGAGCCACCGAAGGAGCACGAGAGACATGCTGGGCACTGTGACGATGTACAGCACCACGTGGTGCGGCTACTGCCGCCGGCTGAAGAGCCAGATGGACCGCGAGGGCATCGCGTACACCGAGATCAACATCGAGCAGGACCCGGAATCCGCCGCGTTCGTGGAGAAGGCGAATGGCGGAAACCAGACGGTGCCCACCGTTCTGTTCCCGGACGGCTCCACCCTCACCAACCCGTCGCTGGCTCAGGTGAAGCAGAAGGTCGGCGCGTAAAGGCGCCGCGCGGTTGTGCGGGGAAGGCGGTTCCTGAGCCCTCAGGACCGCCTTCCCCGTCTGTGCGGTCAGAGCGTGTGCGCGGCTCGCACGGGCGTCAGGCCACGCTCCTCATCGGCAGCGGCTTGCCGTACCAGAGCTCGATCAGGCGCGCCGCGATCGAGATGCCGTACGGCGGGAGCACCTCGCCGGACTCGAAGGCGGCGCGCAGGTCGTCCCGGGAGAACCAGCGGGCCTCGTGGATCTCGTCGCCGTCGACCTCGATCTCGGTCGAGGTGGCACGGGCCATGAAGCCCAGCATGAGGCTGGACGGGAAGGGCCAGGGCTGGCTGGCGACGTACTCGACCGGGCCGACGGTGATGCCGACCTCCTCGTGGACCTCGCGGCGCACCGACTGCTCGATGGACTCGCCGGGCTCGACGAAGCCGGCGAGTGTCGAGAAACGGCCCTCGGGCCAGTGGACCTGGCGGCCGAGCAGGAGCCGGTCGTCCTCGTCGGTCACCGCCATGATCACCGCTGGGTCCGTGCGGGGGTAGTGTTCGGCGCCGCAGGCCTGGCAGCGGCGGATGTGGCCGGCCGCGGCAATGACGGTGCGCTCGCCGCAGCGCGAGCAGAAACGGTGCGTGCGCTGCCAGTTCTCCAGCCCCACCGCGTGCACCATCAGGCCCACGTCACGGGCCGACAGGAGCAGGCCCGCCTCGCGCAGGCCCGCCGGACGCGCGGACTGGTCCATACGCCCGGGCAGAGAGTCCTTCTGGAGGGCGAAGTAGCTGACGCCGTCCTCGTCGGTGCCGAGGAAGTACCGGTGCGCCTCCGTGAGGGGGGCCTCGAAGGAGGGGGTCATGACGAGTTCGGTGTGCCCGTCCGCCGTCTCGTCGATGAGGACCTGGCCGCCGGAGACCACGAAACAGCGCGTCGAGGGGTGGCTCCACGCCGCCGCGAGCCAGGCCTCGTCGAGCCGGTGGTGCGCGGCCCTGTCGATGCCGTTCGGGGCGGTGAGCGAGATGGGTCGGTCGGCGTTCTGGTCGGTCCAGGTGGTCACTGGTGCTTCCAACTCCCCGGTGGAACGGTCGGGTTCGGCGGGCTGATCAGCGGGACGTACGGCGGGGGGCGGGTCCGGCGGGGGGCGGGCGGTGCGGGACGGCTCCTCCAGTGTGCCCCTCGCGCGCGGTCGGTCCGGGCGGCCGGGGAGGCTCAGGGCGCATCGCGCCAGTTCTCGGCGAGGTCGCCCCACAGGTACGCGGTGGTCTCGACGCCCTTGAGGAGCAGGTCGAGCTCGACCTTCTCGTTCGGCGCGTGCCAGCCGTCGGAGGGGACGGAGATGCCGAGGAACAGCACCGGAGCACCGAGGACGTCCTGGAGGTCCGCCGCCGGTCCGGAGCCTCCCTCGCGGGTGAAGCGGACGGGTTTCTCGAAGGCCCGGCCCATGGCGCGGGCCACCGACTGGAGGGCCGGGTGGTCCAGCGGGGTCAGGCACGGGCGCGTGGCCCCGCTGAACGTGATCTCGCAGCGGATCCCGGCGGGCACCTGCTGTTCGGCCCAGGCGCGGACGGCCTTCTCCACGTGGTCGGGGTCCTGGCCCGCGACCAGCCGGAAGGACAGCTTCACCAGGGCGGAGGACGGGACGATCGTCTTGCTGCCGGGACCCTGGTAGCCGCCGCCGATGCCGTTGACCTCCGCGGTGGGGCGGGCCCAGACGCGCTCCAGGGTCGTGTACCCGGCCTCCCCCTGGGTGGCGTACGACTTGGCCGTGCGCAGCCACTGCGACTCGTCGAAGGGCAGCTCGGCGAAGAGCTCGCGGTCGCGGTCGGTGAGCTCGACCACGCCGTCGTAGAAGCCCGGGATCGCCACGCGCGCGTGCTCGTCGTGCAGGGCGGCGACCAGGCGGGCGGCGGTGGTCGCCGGGTTGGGCACCGCGCCGCCGAAGGAGCCGGAGTGGATGTCCTGGTCGGGGCCGTGCAGCCGTATCTCGCATTCGGCGAGGCCGCGCATGCCGGTGCAGACCGTGGGGGTGTCCTCGGACCACATGCCGGTGTCGGAGACGATCACGGCGTCGGCGGCGAGCCGCCCGGCATGCTGCTCGACGAGGGCCCGGAAGTGGGGCGAGCCGGACTCCTCCTCACCCTCGATCAGCAGCTTCAGATGCACCGCCGGGGTGGTGCGGCCGGTGGCGGCGAGATGGGCGCGGACGCCCAGGGTGTGGAAGAACACCTGGCCCTTGTCGTCGGCCGCCCCGCGCGCGTAGAGACGGTTCTCGCGGACGACGGGCTCGAAGGGGTCGCTGTCCCAGCCGTCCTCCCGAGCGGCGGGCTGCACGTCGTGGTGGCCGTAGACCAGCACCGTGGGCGCCCGCGGGTCGTCGGAGGGCCACTCGGCGAAGACGGCGGGCGCGCCGGGGGTCTGCCAGACCTCGGCCGTCAGGAACCCGGTCTCCTTCAGCTCGGCGGCGAGCCAGTCGGCGCTGCGTCGTACATCGGGCGCGTGGTCCGGCTGGGCGGACACCGACGGGATGCGCAGCCACTCGGCGAGGTCGTCGAGGAAGGCGTCGCGATGCTGCTGGATGTACGTACGGACGACGCTGTCCGGGGTCTGGCTCATGGTCACGAGCCTATCGGCCCGCACTGACGTCCTCGGAGTGCGGTTCCTCACCGGGCGGATCCTCGCTCAGCAGCCGTTCCAGCGCCTCGCGGTCCGGCAGGTCGTCGGGGCGGACGATCTCGCCGCTGCGCACGTACAGGAACCCGGCCGTGACGGATTCCAGGGGAACTCCCTGCTGCTCGGCCCAGGCCAGTCGGTAGACGGCGAGCTGGAGGGGGTCCGCGGTGTGTGAGCGGTTGGTCTTCCAGTCGACGATCTCGTACGTCGCGCCCTCACCGTCGCCCTCCTTGTAGACGGCGTCGATACGGCCCCGTACGACGCGGCCGGCGAGCGCGAGCTGGAAGGGGGCCTCCACCCGGTAGGGCGTGCGGTGCGCGTACTCGGTTTGGTCGAAGGCGTCCTTGAGGGCCTCCAGGTCCCGTTCGTCGGCGATCTCCGCTTCGCCGCCGGGCAGTTCCTCCGGCTCCAGCAGGGGCAGCGTCAGCTCTTCGAAGCGGGCCTCGACCCAGGCGTGGAAGCGGGTGCCGCGGCGGGCGGCGGGCTGGGGCGGGCGCGGCATGGGGCGGGCCAGCTCCTGGGCGAGGCCGTCCGGGTCGGCGGCCAGGAGCAGCAGCTGCGAGGCCGTGAGGGAGCTGGGCAGGGTGACCTCGGTGACACTGTCGCGGGCGCGCAGGAGTTCGCCGGTGAGGGCGTCGAGGTCGCGGTCCCAGGAGGCGATGGTGCGGGCTTCCTCCGGGGTGAGGCCCGGGCTGCGGTGTCGGTGGGGGGCCGGGGGGTCGTACGGCCCCGCCTGGTGGGGGACCGTGGGGCGGTCCGCCGGCCGCGCGTCCCCGTCCGCCGCCTCTTCTGCTGCCGCTTCTGCTTCTGCTTCTGCTTCTGCGAAGGCGTCTTCGTCGAAGGGGGCTTCATCCGAGGGGCCCGCGTCGAAGTCGAACGGGTCCGGCTCGTCATACGGAGGCTCGTCATACGGAGGCTCGTCGTCCTCGGGGGGCGGGGGCCACTCCGGGTCGTCGAACGCGTCCGGGTCGTGGACGGCCGCCGGATGCCCGTCCTCGTGGGACGCGAGGTCCTCCAGGTGGGCCAGGACGGTCTCGGCGGCGGCGCGGCGGCGGGCCAGGGCCGCCTCATCCAGGGGCAGGGGCCACACCTGGTCGGCGGTGGCCCGGTGCAGGGCCGGGTTCTCCTCGTCCTCGGCCGGTTCGTCCGCCCAGGCCTCGATCTCGCCGTACCCGGCCGCGCAGTGCTCGTAGAGGTCCTGGAGGAACGCGGAGGGGCCGCGGCGCTTCTTCTGGGTGGGTCCCCACCAGTGGCCGGAGCCCAGGAGCAGGGAGCGGGGGCGGGTGAAGGTGACGTAGCCGAGGCGGAGTTCCTCGATGTGCTGGTGGTCCTTCATGGCCTCGTGGAAGGCCTTGAGGCCCTTGGCGTCCCAGGAGGTGATGTCGGGGAGGGTGTCGGCGTCGCCGCGCAGTTCGTGCGGCAGGACCTTGCCCTGGGAGGTCCACTTCTCGCGCCCCTGGCTGCTGGGGAAGGTGCCGGTGACCAGGCCGGGGACGACCACGACGTCCCATTCGAGGCCCTTGGACTTGTGGGCGGTGAGCACCTTGACCGTGTTCTCGCCGCCGGGGAGGGCATTGTCGAGGCCCTTCTCGTACTGGGCGGCGGTACGCAGGAAGCCGAGGAAGGCGAGCAGGCTGGCCTCGTTGTCGCCGGCGGCGAAGGAGGCGGCGACGTCCAGGAAGTTGGAGAGGGTCTCGCGGCGCCGCGCCGCCAGGGCATGCGGGGACGCCGACAGCTCCACTTCCAGACCGGTGACGGCGAGGACGCGGTGCAGGACGTCCATCAGCGGGTCGGACAGGGAGCGGCGCAGGTCGCGCAGTTCGGTGGCGAGGCGGGCGAAGCGCACGCGCGCGTCGGGCGAGAAGGGCAGCCCGTCGTCGTCCCCCTGGCCGTCCAGCGGCGTCTCCAGGAAGGTGTCGAGGGCGTCCGCGAGGGAGATCACCTCGGCCGGGTCGACCCCCTCGACAGCCTCGGCGAGGCGGCGGTCCGGGTCGTCGTCGCCCTCCACGCGCGCGTGGGTCACGAGAAAACGGGCCCGCCGCCCTAGCAGGGCGAGGTCGCGCGGACCGATGCGCCAGCGCGGGCCGGTCAGCAGGCGGACCAGGGAGGCGTTGGCGCCGGGGTCCTGGAGGACCTCGCACACGGCGACGAGGTCGGCGATCTCGGGCAGGTGCAGCAGCCCGGACAGGCCGACGACCTCGACCGGGATGTCCCGGGCCACCAGTGCGCCCTGGATCTCGGAGAAGTCGGTCGCCGTGCGGCACAGGACCGCGATCTCGCCGGGTGCCGTCCCGGTGCGGACGAGGTGGGCGACGGAGTCGGCGGCCCAGTCGATCTCCTCGGCATGGGTGCGCAGCAGGGCGCAGCGCACGAGGCCGTCGCGTTCGGCCCCGGGGGCGGGGCGAAGTGCCTCCACGCCCGCGTGCAGGGCGCGCAGGGGCTCCGCGAGGCCGTTGGCGAGGTCGAGGAGGCGGCCGCCGCTGCGGCGGTTCTCGCTGAGGGCCTGGCGGGTCGCGGGGCGGCCGTCGGCGCGGGCGAAGTGCTCGGGGAAGTCGTCGAGGTTGGCGACGGAGGCGCCGCGCCAGCCGTAGATCGCCTGGCAGGGGTCGCCCACGGCGGTGACCGGGTGGCCGGTGCCCTCGCCGAACAGGCCCGCCAGCAGGACGCGTTGGGCGACCGATGTGTCCTGGTACTCGTCGAGCAGGACCACCCGGAACTCGTCGCGCAGGAGGCGGCCCACTTCGGGGATCCCGGCGAGCCGGGCCGACAGGGCGATCTGGTCGCCGAAGTCGAGGAGGTCCCGCTCGCGCTTGGCGGCCCGGTAGCGGTTCACCAGCTCGGCCAGTTCACGGCGCGCGGCAGCTGCTTCGGGGACTTTGCGCAGGTCGGCGTTGCTGAGCTTGACGCCGCGCAGGGTCAGCAGCAGTTCGGCGTCGTACGCGCGCAGGGCCTCGGGGCGTACGAGGTGCTCGGCGAGCTCGGCGTCGAGGGCGAGGAGGTCGCCGACCAGGTCCGGGAAGGAACGGGTCAGGGCCGGATAGGACCCCGGGGCCTCACGCAGGACGCGCGCGGCGAGCTGGAAGCGGGTCGCGTCGGCGAGCAGCCGGGACGTGGGCTCAAGACCGAGGCGCAGACCGTGGTCGGTCAGCAGACGGCCCGCGAAGGAGTGGTACGTCGAGATCACCGGCTCGCCCGGCGGGTTGTCCGGGTCGATGGCGTCCGGGTCGGTGACGCCTGCCTTGACCAGTGCCTTGCGGACGCGCTCGGCGAGTTCGGCGGCGGCCTTGTTGGTGAAGGTGAGGCCGAGCACCTGCTCGGGGGCGACCTGGCCGGTGCCGACCAGCCACACCACGCGGGCGGCCATCACGGTCGTCTTGCCCGAGCCGGCACCGGCCACGATCACCTGCGGGGCGGGCGGCGCGGTGATGCAGGCCGTCTGCTCCGGGGTGAACGGGATGCCGAGGAGCTCCTTGAGCTGTTCGGGATCGGTGATACGGGCGGGCACATCGAGAGAGGCTAGTCGCGGCCACTGACACTGGCGGCCGGAACGGTCTCCGGTGAGGAAGACGCGCAGGTCAGCACGTGTGGTGCGATAGATCACTCGACGACATGGCGGCCCTCCTGGCGGGCGCTGCACGAGGCCCGGAACGCGCAGTGCGTGCAGTGCTGCCCGGCGGTCGGCGTGAACCGTTCGTCGAGGACCTTGCCGGCGGCGGTGGCCAGCAGATCGCCGACCCACTCCCCCTCCAGCGGCTCCTGGGCCTGCACCTTGGGCAGGGTCTCCCCGCCGTCGCGCTGGGCGGCGCCCTGCCGGAGATGGACGAGTTCGGCACCGCCCGGCTCGGGACGCACGCCGTCGAAGGCGTCGTCGACGGCGCCCTCACGGACGGCCAGCTGGTAGACGGCGAGCTGCGGGTGGCGCTCGACCTCTTTGCCGGTGGGCGCCTGCTTGCCGGTCTTGAAGTCGACCACGTAGGCGCGGCCGTCGCCGTCCGCCTCGACGCGGTCCATCTGGCCCCGGATGCGCACCTGGTAGTCGCCCGCTTCGAGGGTGACGTCGAAGTCGTGCTCGCTGGCGACCGGGGTCCGCCCGGTGCGGTCCATGACGTGCCACTGAAGGAACCGTTCGAGCGCCACGCGCGCGTTGTCCTTCTCCTGGTCCGACTTCCAGGGCGCGTCGAAGGCGAGGGCGTTCCACACGGAGTCGAGTCGTTCCATGAGGACGGAGAGGTCGGCCGGGGTGTGTCCGGAGGCGACCTCGTCGGCGAGGACGTGCACGACGTTGCCGAAGCCCTGTGCGACGGTCGCGGGCGCGTCGGCCTTCACCTCGCGGCCCAGGAACCACTGCAGGGCGCAGGTGTTGGCCAGCTGGTCGAGGGCGCTGCCGGAGAGCACGACGGGCTGGTCGCGGTTGCGCAGCGGCACCTTGGAGTGAGTCGGCTCGAACATGCCCCACCAGCGGTAGGGGTGTGCGGACGGCACCAGGGGGCGACCGTCCTCGTCGGCGAGGGCGGCGAGCCGGGCCAGGCGGCGTGCGGCTGCTTCCCGGAGGGCGTCGGAGACGCGCGGGTCGACCGTGGTGGCGCGCAGTTCGGCGACGAGTGCCGCGACGGACAGCGGGCGGCGCGGGCGTCCGGTGACGTCCTTGGGTTCGACGCCGAGTTCGGTGAGGAAACGGGAGGGCTGGTCACCGTCGTCCGCCGGGGCCTTGACCGCGGTGACGACCAGGCGTTCACGCGCGCGTGTGGCCGCCACGTAGAACAGGCGGCGTTCCTCGGCGAGCAGCGCGCCGGGGGTGAGGGGTTCGGCGAGTCCGTCGCGCCCGATGCGGTCGGCCTCCAGGAGGGAGCCGCGGCGGCGCAGGTCCGGCCAGAGCCCCTCCTGGACGCCCGCGACGACCACGAGGCGCCACTGAAGGCCCTTGGAGCGGTGTGCGGTCATCAGGCGGACGGCGTCGGGGCGTACGGCACGCCGCACGAGGGTGTCGGCGGCGATGTCCTCGGCCTCGATCTCCTCCAGGAAGTTCAGCGTGCCCCGGCCTCCGGTGCGCTCCTCGGCGCGGGCCGCCGTCGCGAACAGCGCGCAGACCGCGTCCAGGTCGCGGTCCGCGTTGCGCCCGGCCGCGCCGCCCCGTCGGGCGGCCCGCTCCAGCCGCGCGGGCCACGGTGTGCCGTTCCACAGGTCCCACAGCGCCTCCTCGGCCGTACCGCCACCCGCCAGGCGCTCGCGGGCCTTGCGGAGCAGCGCACCGAGACGCTGGGCACCGCGCGCGTACGCGGGGTCGTGCACGGCCAGCCGCTCCGGCTCGGCCAGGGCCCGCGCCAGAAGCACGTCGGAGGGCGGCGGCAGCGCGTTGCCCGCGGCCCGCTCCTCGTCCCGCAGGGCCCGGCCCAGGCGTCGCAGGTCGGCGGCGTCCATGCTCGCGAGCGGGGAGGTGAGCAGGGTGAGAGCGGTTTCCGTGTCCAGCCAGGAGGTGTCGGACCAGGTGTCCTGCCGGGAGGTGTCCGGCTCGGCAGAAGGAGCGTCCTTGGAAGAGGCCTCCCCCTCGGGAGGCGTCGCCTCCGCCACAGCCACCGCCCGAAGCGCCGTCAGCAGCGGCGCCACCGCCGGTTCGTGCCGCAGGGGTACGTCGTCGCCGTCGACGTCCACCGGGACGCCGGCCGCGGTGAGGGCGCGGCGGACCGTGGGGACGGTGCGGGAGCCGGCGCGCACCAGTACGGCCATCTCGCTCCAGGGGACGCCGTCCTCCAGGTGGGCCCTGCGGAGGATGTCGGCGATGTTGTCCAGTTCCGTCCCCGAGGTCGGGTACGTGTACGCCTCGACGCGGCCGCCGTCCCTCACGGCGGCGAGTTCGCGGTGGGCGCGCACCTTCTCGGCGGGCAGACGGGTCAGCGGCATGCGCTGGGTCAGCAGCCGGGTGGCTGCGAGCAGGCCGGCGCCGGAGCGGCGGGACGTGCGCAGCACCGCGACGGGGGCCGGGCGGCCGTCCGCGCGCGGGAAGGCGTGCGGGAAGTCCAGGATGCCGTTCACGTCCGCCCCGCGGAACGTGTAGATCGACTGGTCGGGGTCACCGAAGGCGACAAGGGTGCGGCCACCGCCCGCCAGGGCGTGCAGAAGTCGTACCTGAGCGGGATCCGTGTCCTGGTACTCGTCGACGTAGACGGCGTCGTAGCGGGCGCCGAGCCACGCCGCGACCTCGGGCCTGCGGGCGAGGAGCACCGCGCGGTGGACGAGCTCCGCGTAGTCGATCACGCCCTGGAGGTCGAGCACGTCGAGGTACTCGGCCAGGAAGGCGGCCGCCGCGCGCCAGTCGGGGCGTCCCGTACGGCGGGCGAAGGCGTCCAGGGCGTCGGGTCCGAGGCCCAGTTCACGGCTGCGGGCGAGGACCGCGCGGACCTCGTCGGCGAAACCGCGCGTGGTCAGGCAGGCGCGCAGTTCGTCCGGCCAGCGCACGTGCGCGAGGCCGAGCCGCTCCAGGTCCACCTGGCCCGCGAGCAGTTCCCGTACGGAGACGTCCTGCTCGGGGCCGGACAGCAGCCGCATCGGCTCCACGAACAGGTCGCTGTCCTGGTGGGCACGGACCAGGGCGTAGCAGAACGAGTGGAAGGTGGTCGCCCGGGGAGCGCGGGCCGCCCCGGCCCGGGTGGCCATGCGGTCGCGCAGTTCGACGGCCGCCTTGCGGCTGAACGTGAGGACCAGGACCCGCTCGGGGTCCCCGCCCCGGGCGATGCGCCCGGCCACTGACTCGACGAGCGTGGTGGTCTTGCCGGTGCCCGGACCCGCGAGGACGAGCAGCGGGCCGGCCTCGTGGTCAACCACGGAGCGCTGCGAGGCGTCCAAAAGAGGGGGGTCCACCTGGGCGGGAGGGGTACGTACCAGTCGGTAAGCGCCACGGCTCCCCCGCCGCACCCGGGGGTGCGACAGGCCGCTGGTGGAGGAAGAGGAGCTCACGTGGTTCGCCGGTCCTGGTGGAAGTACTGGTGGGCGGGCCACCGCGCGTGGCGGGCGGTGACCGCGGGGTGACGGGGACACGCGCAGCCGACGCTACGCCGACGGGTGAGGCGGAAGCAGGGCTTCCCCTTCTTCCCGCCGGCCACTCGCGGCACGTGTGCCACTCATGCCCCTCGCCTCACGAACGTACGTCATGGCACCGACGTGCCCCGATTCCCCCGTCCGGATCACGGGCCACACGGGAGGCCGCCGGATGGCGGAAGCTGTCAGGTGTGACCCTCCGCGCGTTCGCCGCCGTCCCACCGCGCCCGTCGCATGTCGATCCGCGGCAGGTGGCCCTCGGCGGCCCGGCTCGCCTCCTTCAGGGGCGTGCCCTCCGCGTGGTAGTGGCCGAGAGCCCGCTGCTCGTGCCCCGGGAGCAGGACACCGTCCGCGCGGACGACCCGCCACCACGGAACGGCTCCCCCGTAGAGAGCCATCACACGGCCGACCTGCCGCGGACCGCCCTCCTCGAGCCACTCGGCGACATCGCCGTATGTCATGACACAGCCCGGCGGGATCAGTTCGGCGACGTCGAGGACCCGCTCGGCATAGGCGGGCAGGGCTTCCGGGGGCTCGTCCCCGTGCCGGTCCCCCTCAAGGCTCTGCTCACTCATCCGCCCCATCCTGCCCCACCCCACCGACAACGGGACGCGCGTACTCCCGGGCGATTCCTTCGCCCGGCAGGACCGCGTCGGGCAGACTGTCCGCCCCCGCATGTGCACCCTGATGCCCCCGCGTATCGGTGCGGCATGCCACCATCGTGCGGGCGGTGACCGGTGATACGAGACCAAGAAGAGACGATGAAGCAACAGGGTGCGCACCCGGACGACACGGAGGGCACCTCTGACGCTGCGTCGCGCCCGGACCCGCCGGACGACGGCCCGAAGGCGGGCAGGAAGCAGGCCCGGTCGGTCTCAGAGGAACCGGACATCGCGCACATCGACGAGGTGGAGGGCGACGAACCGCTGCTCCCCGCGCGCGTGCACCGTCCGTCCGATCTGATGCGGCTCCTGGTGGGCGTGCTCGCCGTCGCGGTGCTGATCGGCATCGCCGCGTTCGCGCACGGCACCACCTCGGGCCTCGAACAGGACATCAACAAGGGCACCGGGCAGGCACCCGATCTGCTCATCAAGATCGCGGGGCTGGCCTCCAGCATCGCGATCCTGCTGGTGCCGGTCGCCTTCGCCATCGAGCGGCTGATCAAACGGGACGGGCTGCGCATCGCCGACGGCGTGCTCGCGGCGGTCCTCGCGCACGGTGTGACACTCGCCACCGACCTGTGGGTCGCCCGGGCCGCCCCCGACTCGATCCAGGAGGCGCTCACCCAGCCCTCCCCCGGGGACATCCACGCGCTGACCGATCCCGTGCACGGCTATCTGGCGCCGGTCATCGCCTATATGACGGCCGTCGGCATGTCACGCAGACCCAGGTGGCGCACGGTGCTGTGGGTCGTGCTGCTGCTCGACGCCTTCTCGATGCTCGTCACCGGGTACACGACCCCGTTCTCGATCATCCTGACCGTGCTGATCGGCTGGACCGTGGCCTACGGCACGCTGTACGCGGTCGGCTCACCCAATGTCCGGCCCACCGGACAGACCCTGATGGCCGGCCTGCGGACCGTCGGCTTCCGCCCGGTCAGCGCGTCACGCGAGGACACCTCGGACAACCCGGACACCGGCGACCGGGGCCGGCGCTACTTCGTCACGCTCGAGGACGGCCCGCCGCTGGACGTCACGGTGGTCGACCGGGAGCAGCAGGCCCAGGGCTTCTTCTACCGTGCGTGGCGCAATCTGACCCTGCGCGGCTTCGCCACCCGCAGCAGCCTCCAGTCGCTGCGCCAGGCCCTGGAACAGGAGGCGCTGCTGGCGTACGCGGCCATCGCGGCCGGTGCCAACGCGCCCAAGCTGATCGCCACCTCCGAGCTCGGCCCTGACGCGGTCATGCTCGTCTACGAGCACAGCGGCGCACACACCCTCGACTCCCTGCCGGACGAGGAGATCACCGACAATCTGCTGCGCGACACCTGGCACCAGGTGAAGGCCCTGCAGTCCCGGCGTATCGCGCACCGCAGGCTGGTGGGCGACGCGATCCTGGTGGATCGTTCCGGCACGGTGATCCTCACCGACCTGCGCGTCGGCGAGATCGCGGCCGGCGACCTGCTGCTGCGCATGGACATCTCCCAGCTGCTGGTGACCCTCGGCCTCCGGGTGGGCGCCGAGCGGGCGGTGGCCTCGGCAGTCGGCGTGCTCGGCCCGGACGCGGTGGCGGACTGTCTGCCGATGCTCCAGCCCATCGCGCTCAGCCGCTCCACGCGCGCGACGCTGCGCAAACTGGCCAGGGAGCGGGCACAGCGCGAGCGCGAGGCGGTTCTGGAGGCGTCCCTGCTGGCCAAGCAGGCGCGCCTGGAGGAGTCCTCGGACGAGGCCGTTCCGGTCTCGGAGAAGGCCGACAAGAAGGCCGTACGGGCGGAGCAGCGGGCCGAGAAGCGGGCCATCGACGAGGCCGTCGAGGAGGCGCGCGAGGAGGACCTGCTCACCCAGATCCGCCACGAGGTACTGCTGATCAGGCCGCAGGCACCGGTCGAGCCGGCCCGGCTGGAGCGGGTACGGCCGCGCACGCTGATCAGTTTCATGGCCGGAGCGATCGGCGCGTACTTCCTGCTGACGCAGCTCACGCACATCGAGTTCGGACCGCTCATCGCGAACGCCGAATGGGGCTGGGTCGCCGCGGCGGTGCTGTTCTCCATGTGCAGCTACCTCGCGGCGGCCATGGCTCTGCTGGGGTTCGTGCCCGAGCGGGTGCCGTTCCTGCGGACCGTGGCGGCACAGGTCGCCGGATCGTTCGTGAAGATCGTTGCCCCGGCGGCGGTGGGCGGTGTCGCCCTGAACACGCGCTTCCTGCAGCGCGCGGGAGTGCGGCCGGGGCTCGCGGTGGCGAGCGTGGGCGCGTCGCAGTTGTTCGGGCTCGGCTGCCACATCCTGATGCTGCTGGCCTTCGGCTATCTGACCGGCACGGAGAAGACGCCGTCGCTGTCGCCGTCCCGGACGGTCATCGCCGGTCTGCTGACGGTGGCGGTGCTCGTGCTCGTGGTGACCTCGGTGCCGTTCCTGCGGAAGTTCGTCGTCACGCGCGTGCGGTCGCTGTTCGCGGGTGTCGTGCCGCGCATGCTGGACGTGCTGCAGCGGCCGCAGAAGCTGGTCACCGGCATCGGCGGCATGCTGCTGCTGACCGCATGCTTCGTGATGTGCCTGGACGCGTCGATCCGCGCGTTCGGCGACGAGTCCACCTCGATCAGCCTCGCCAGCGTCGCCGTCGTCTTCCTCGCGGGCAACGCCCTGGGGTCCGCGGCTCCGACGCCGGGCGGTGTGGGCGCGGTCGAGGCGACCTTGACGGTCGGTCTGATCGCCGTCGGCCTCCCGAAGGAGGTCGCGGCACCGGCCGTGCTGCTGTTCCGCCTGCTGACGCTGTGGCTGCCCGTGCTGCCGGGCTGGCTGGCCTTCAACCACCTCACCCGCAAGCAGGCCCTCTGACGCCAGGGGCCGGCGGGCAGGGGGCTCGGCACGGCTTCTTGCAACACCAGCCCCTCCTACCTCGTACGACACGCGTCCCGCGCGTCCGCCCCCGGGCCGCCGCAGGATGGAACCATGCCATCGCTCCTCCGGCTGCGCGCCGTCGTCCTGACCGCCATCGCCGTGCTGCTGTCCACCGTGCTGGCGAGCTGCGGTGACGACGACGCCAAGGACGAGGACCTCACGCGGCAGGAACTGAGCTGGAAGGCCTGCCCGGCCCCCGACGAGGCCCAGGGCGAAGGCCCCGCCCCCTCTCCCCTGCCGGACAACGGCGAGTGGCAGTGCACCACCATGAAGGCCCCTCTCGACTGGGACGATCCCAAGGGCGACACGATCGGTATCGAGCTGATCCGGGTCAGGACCACCGGTGACGCGAGCGAACGCATCGGCTCACTCATCTTCAACTTCGGCGGCCCCGGCGGCTCGGGTGTCACCGCTCTGCCCGGCTTCGCCGAGGACTACGAGACCCTGCGCACCCGCTACGACCTGGTCAGCTTCGACCCGCGCGGAGTGGGCCGCAGCGACCCCGTGATCTGCGAGAACGACCAGCAGCTCGACGCGTACTTCCAGCAGGACGGCACGCCCGACGACACGGCCGAACGCACCGAGCTCCTGGACAGCACCAAGGAGTTCAACGACGCCTGCGAGCAGAACTCCGAGAAGGTCCTGCCACATGTGCGCACCACCGACGCGGCCCGCGACCTGGACCTGATGCGCCAGGTCCTCGGCGACGACAAGCTGCACTACTTCGGCATCTCCTACGGCACCGAACTCGGCGGCGTCTACGCACACCTGTTCCCCAAGCGGGTAGGCCGTGCCGTGTTCGACGCCGTCGTCGATCCCACGCAGAACTCCGAGCAGGGCTCGCTCGGACAGGCAAAGGGCTTCCAGCTCGCGCTCGACAACTTCGCCGAGGATTGCGTGTCCAAGGCCGAGGAGTGCCCCATCGGTGACAGCGCGCAGGATGTGAAGGACCGTATCGCCACGCTGCTGCGGGATCTCGACCGCAAGCCGATCCCGGGCGTCTTCCCCCGCGAGCTGACCCAGAGCGCGGCGACCAGCGGCATCCTGCAGGCGCTGTACTCGCAGGACTTCTGGGAGTACCTCACGCAGGGCCTGGAGCAGGCGTACGACGGCGACGGCAGCATCCTGTTGCTGCTGTCCGACTCGAGCAACGGGCGCAGTGAGAACGGCGAGTACGACAACTCGACCGCCGCCCACACCGCCATCAGCTGCTCCGACTCCAAGCCGCGCTACGACACCGCCTATGTGGAGCGGAAACTGCCCGAGTTCCGCGCCGCGTCCGCCCTGTTCGGCGACTCCATGGCGTGGGGCATGATCGGCTGCACCGACTGGGCCGTGGCGGGCGCCGCCGACCACCCGGATGTGAGCGCGCCGGGCTCGGCGCCGATCCTGATCGTCGGCAACACCGGCGACCCGGCCACCCCCTACGAGGGCGCCCGGAAGATGGCGGAAGCGCTGGGCAAGGGTGTCGGTGTCGAGCTGACGTACCGGGGACAGGGGCACGGCGCCTACAACAGCAAGAACAAATGTGTGCAGAGCGCGGTGCACGGCTATCTGCTGGACGGAAAGGTGCCGCCGGCGGGGACCGTCTGCACCTGAGCCCCCGAGAACCTGAGCCTCTGAGAACTGAGAGCAGCCACAGCCACAGCCACAGTCTCACCAAAGCCGCAGGTCAGAAGGTTATCCACAGGCCGGCACGGTCGACGCGGGATCTGCCTACCATGGCCTGACCGCCATCCGCAGCACGGTGCGGACGGCCTGCGAGGGGGGACTGGGCGCATGTCGCGCTTCCTACGGTGGACCGCTGTGGCGGTCGCCTCGGCACTGCTGGCGGCGGGCTGCAGCGGCGGCTCGTCCGACGACGACAAGGGCGGCGGGCTCTCCTGGGGCCGCTGCAAGGCCACCGCCGACGCCCCCGCGCCGAGCAGCGACTGGCAGTGCGCGACGCTGATGGTGCCGCTGGACTGGTCCAAGCCGGACGGCGAGACGATCGGGCTGGGACTGATCCGCGCCAAGGCCCGCGGCGACGACCGCGTCGGCTCGCTCCTGTTCAATTTCGGAGGCCCCGGCGCCTCGGGCCTGTCCATGATGCCGTCGTACGCCCCGGCGGTCTCCGGGCTCCGTGAGCGGTACGACCTGGTGAGCTGGGACCCGCGCGGGGTGGGCGCCAGCGAGGGCGTGCGCTGCCGCGGCGACAAGGAGATCCAGGCCGCCGAGTCGGTGGACGTCACCCCGGACACACCGGCCGAGGAGAAGGCGTACTTCCAGGACGCCGCCGACTTCGGCGAGGGCTGCCGCAAGGACGCCGGGAAGCTCATGGCGCATGTCTCGACCGCCGACTCGGCCCGCGACATGGACCGCATCCGGAAAGTCCTCGGCGACGACAAGATGCACTACTTCGGCATCTCGTACGGCACCGAACTGGGCGGCACCTATGCCCACTTGTTCCCGAAGAACGTGGGGCGGATGACACTGGACGCGGTCGTCGACCCCGGCGCCGACACCGTGGGCCATGCCCAGAACCAGGCCAGGGGCTTCCAGCGCGCGCTGAACGGCTATCTCGAGTCCACGGGCCAGGACCCTCAGGAGGGCACACGGAAGATCGCGGACCTGCTGCGACGGATCGACGCCCGCCCCCTGGCGACGGCCACCCCCGGGCGGAAACTGACCCAGACGCTCGCGGTCACCGGCCTCACCCTCCCCCTGTACAACAAGGAGAGCTGGCCGACGCTGACCAGCGCCCTCGACGCGGCCGAGCGGGGTGACGGCTCGGAGTTGCTGACCCTCGCCGACGGCTACAACGACCGCGCCCCGTCGGGACACTACGGCACGACGACCCACTCGCAACGGGTCATATCGTGCCTGGACGACAGGCAGCGGCCGACCGCGGCCCGGACGAAGGAGCTGCTGCCGGAGTTCGAGAAGATCTCCCCGGTCTTCGGCACCTTCCTGGGCTGGGACACGGCCGGCTGGTGCCACGACTGGCCGGTGCCCGGACAGCACGACACCCCGGAGGTGAGCGCCCCCGGCGCGGCGCCGGTCCTGGTGATCGGCAACACCGGCGACCCGGCAACACCCTACGAGGGCGCCCGGAAGATGGCCGACGAGCTGGGCAAGGGCGTCGGCGTGATGCTCACCTGGCGGGGCCAGGGCCATGGCGCGTACGGCAGCGGGAGCGACTGCGTGGACTCCACGGTGAACGCGTATCTGCTGGACGGCTCGGTCCCGAAGGACGGCAAGGTCTGCTCATGACGACGGCGGGGGCTTAGCCCACCCCGGGTGGCCCCAGCCCCCCCCCCGCCGGCATGGAAGCCCGAAAAGGCTAATTAAACCGGCATTTACCGC
>NZ_JBSHKH010000144.1:0-20310 GCF_053643595.1 Streptomyces sp. NPDC055506
GATCACGAGCCCCGGAGATATCCGGGGCTCGTGGCGTTTCGAGGCTTACAACATTGATCTTCATCGCCCGCCCTCCGCCGGCGGGGTGCGGAGGGCGTGGGCGTTCTCACCTACCCAGTCGTCAACACCGTCAGAGCGGCTGACGCGGCGTCGACCACGGAGGGCCAGGCAGGGGAGGCCAGAAACCGTTCGTCCGGCTGGTCGCGGCCGACCTCGTCCAGAGCACGGGTCAGTTCGTCGGCCAGTCTGCTCATGGCCTCGACCTCCGCCTCGCTGGCAAGGGTTCTGCCGAGCGCGGCCTGCGGGTCGGCGAGCACCGTGGTGTCGTCGTAGAGGATGTTGACGGTGAGCGTGAGGTCGTCGTAGTAGTCCGGCGACGGGTACTCGCGGTCGATCCATACCCGCCGCTGGTACGCCGGATCCGCCAGAGCACGCACGGATACGACGATCTCCGCGCGCATGTCGGGGAGCGTGATGTCATGTCGTGCTGTCACGGCTTGTTCCAGGCCTTCCACTTCAGCCATTCGTCCAGGGGAATGTGGGCTGCCCGCGCATTATCCTTGATGGAGCCGCTGATCGGCTTGCCGTCGCGGCCTATGACCTTGCCACCCGAGTTGATGACGACGTGGTCTACCTGCTGGTAGACCTGCGAGTTATTCGCATTACCCTGGTCGATACGGACCCCGTTCCCCTTTCCGTCGTTCCAGCGGTAGCCGACGCCCTTGCTGTTGACCTGCTCGAACCCCTTGAGCGACGGGGGAACCTTGTCGTACGCCTGGCGTGACAGCCAGCCGTCGATCTTCCCCGTGGCCTTCTCGGCCTTCATGGCCTCCCGGAGTTCCTCGGCCTTGATCACGCCCTTGCCCGCCTTCATCCAGCGCAGCAGGACCACCGAGCCGAGCAGGCGGTCGGTCGTGCTCAGCTTTTCGCCGGTGACGGTGCCTTCACCCGTGATCGCCTCGATGATGCCCTTGCCGTCGCCGATGCCCGGCAGCATGTCCAGAAGGGCAGAGGTCATGGCCTTCGACGCCGCGTCATCGAGCGGAGAGCTGCCGCTCTTGCCGAAGTCCTTGAGAGCCTTGGAGAAGTCGACCTTGCCGATAGTGGGGAGTTCCCGGAGTTTCTCTGCGGCCTTTGCAATTTTCGGAACCGCTTTGTTGAGCTCCGCCATTCCCCGGTTGGCCTCGGCGATTCCCTGGTTCGCCTTCTGCATTCCAGCATTGGCTTTGTCGATGCCCTTGTTCATCTCGTCGAGGGCTTTGTTGACCTCTGCGACACCGGAGTTCATGTCATCAAGGCCGGAGTTCATCTGATCGAACCCCTTGATGATGTCGTCAAGGGCCTTGTTGAGTTCCGGATCTGTGATGAAGTCGGCGATGCCGTTGATCGCGATGATGCCGTAGTAGACGGCACGTCCGAGGGCGACGGCCGTCTCGATGCCGTGCCCGAGCTCCAGGGTGATTTCGCGCAGTTGCTTCTCAGCCTGGCCCTCCAGCTTCTTGATCTCGGCTTTGACCTCCGGCGACACGCTGTCGCTCGACTGGAGGCGCGCCTTGGCTGAGAGGAGGTTCACGTACTGGTTGATGTGCTTTTCGACGTCGGCCTTCAAGAACGCGTCGTCTCGGTGTTTGCTCGTGGCAGCGTGGGTGCCGTGCGCCACGATGAGCAGCACGGGAATCCCGTAGATGGAGACGCGTCCGAGTTCTGCGAGGCAGGTCAGCCGCTTGTCCAGGGGCGTGTTGTCGCAGGTGGTCATCGATCTCTTGGTGGATGACCCGGCCGCGGCCGAGGCGGCGGTCGCCCCGCCGGTCAGCAGGACCGTGAGGGCTGTGGCCAGGGCGGCCAGTCTGAGAGTGAGGCGGTGCTTCATTGATCCCCGTGGTTGGTCGGTCGGTATGACACCGCGGGGAGGGCCGCTACAGACGGGCCCGGCATCGAGGATCCCCACACCTCGGGCACATGCTGCGATTTCCCCCCTCGCCATGTGGAGAAGATGTAAGCACACGCGCCGCCTCAGTTGTTACTTGTGGGTAGATATTTGAGGGAGAATTGAGATAAACGCGCGCGAAACCGCCCTTTCGTTGACCTCGCCGGGGTGGTGCCCCGTTCTCTGCGAAGGGGAGCCCGGAGCGATCCGGGGGCTCTGGCGTTTCGGTGGCGGGTTGCGTGCCGAAAGGGGACGCTGGAGCCGGGGGCTACGTGAGGGAGAGGCACCCCATGGCCCAGACCAGCCCAGATCACAAGGCGCGCACGCCGTTCCTTTCCCGCCCGGGCGTCCGCCGCTTCCTGCCGTTCGTTCTGATCACCGCGGTCGCTCTGATCTTCATCTTCGAGAACCGCACCAGCGTCGAGATCCGCCTTCTCATCCCGATGGTGACCATGCCGCTGTGGGGCGCCCTCTTGATCGCCTGGGCGCTCGGCATCATCGCCTCCCTCTTCACCGTGCGCCGCCGGTCGAACCGGCACTCACGAAAGACGGGATAGCTCTCGGTCCGGAGCCCCGCTGCGAGAGGCACTGGCCGCACCGTGTCGCGACGACCGTCTGCCGTGATCAGGAGGGCCGGATCCTCGTGCATCGGAGACAGGAGGACCTGTCCCGGTTTCCGGGGCAGTACAACACCGAGGGCGAGTTGCGGCAGGCGTTCGGGCACTGGGCGTTCGTCGAGGACGGGGTCGATGTGTTCAGGCGCTACGTGGCTCGGCCGGTGCCCGGTCAGTCGGGGCGGCAGTGGTCCTCCAAGTAGTTCGCCGCCAGGGTGCTCGCGCGGGTGAACCAGTCGTTCAGGACCGCGATCTCGGCGGGGGAGTAGTCCGCGAAGAGTTCCCTGAGGCGGGCGTAGTACGGCTCGTAGACCTCGAGGACCCGGGCGACCGCGTCCGGTCGGGCGGCTACGCGGATGCGGCGGCGGTCGGTCGGGTCGGGGCGGCGGGTGATGTAGCCGGCGCGTTCCAGGCGGTTGAGGATGCCGGTGACCGCGCCCGTCGTGACGTGGACGCGGGCGGCCAAGTCGCCGGCGGTGAGGAGGTTTTCGCCGGCCTCCATCACATAGGCGAAGCAGGTGAGGTCGGTCACGTTCATGCCGACCTGCTGGGCGATCTCGTGCTGTCCGACCAGGTGGGTCGCGATGAGATGGTCCATCGCCGACAGTGCCTGCTCCGGCGTCGCGGCCGGACGCGGCTTGGCTTGCATTCCCAATTCCCTTAGTTCGTGAGAGGTTTGGGCCCTAAACGGCTTGGTGGTAAGGGGTTCGGGGGCTGCCCCGGGTCCATGTGCGATGAGGGGGCAGCGCGTGAGCGCACATCAGTATGACCACGGGCACACGTTCGCGGGGTGGGTCGGATGCGCGATCGGCAGTGTCGCGGCCGCTGTGGCGGGTGTCGGGGTCGTCATGGTCTCGGGCTTGCTGATCGCCGGTGGGATCGCGATCGGTGTCGTGGCTCTGCTCGTCACCTGGGCGCTGCACCTCTCCGGGTGGGGGAAGGGTCCCGGCCTCCGCCCCCGGGAGGAGTGGGGCTGGCGGGTGCGGGACTCGTCGGCGCCGGGCGGACACGACGAGTGCCTGGGGTGCCGGCTGGCCGGGCGGCGGCGGCCGGTGCGGGCGGCCGGGGTCGTGCCCGTGCGTGCGAGTGGGGAGACGGAGGCTGCTGCTGCCGTGGGGGCTGATTCCGGGAGGTGATCCCGCCTTAGGGAGGTGATCTCGCCCTACGGCGGTGATCCCGCCTTCCGTGAGGTGACCTTTTCCCTCCCCGAGGTGATCCCGCCTTCCGGGAGGTGACCTCTTCCCTCCCGGAGGTGACCGTCCCCCGGGGTCGGCCGCGGTGCCGTTGTCAGTGGTGCCCTCTACTCTCGGCAGAGATGGCACAGGCATGGAAGTGCTCGGGGCTGCGATGGCCGGCGGACGGTCCCGTGCTGGTGTGGGACGGCGGGCGGCGCAGTGCGCTGACCTGGGGGAAACGCGTGGCCTTTGGGGTCGCGGAGGGGGGCGTGCGGACGTGTGTGGGGGCTCGGGGGCATGCGTGTCCGGCGCGGGTGGCCGTGCCGGGGCGGAGCACGGGGGCGCGGTGCGAGGAGTGTGCGCGGCTGGACCGGGCGCACTCCGTGGCCGCCGACACGATCGCGGACGATCCCCGGCCATATCACGTATATCTGGCGTGGTTCGGGCCCGGCATGACCAAGGTCGGGATCACGGCGGTGGAGCGAGGCTCGGCCCGGCTCCTGGAACAGGGTGCCGTCTGCTTCAGCTGGCTCGGTGCCGGGCCTCTGATGGCCGCGCGGCGCACGGAGGAGCTGCTGCGGGCCGCGCTGGGGGTGCCCGACCGCATTCCCTACGCCGAGAAGCGGGCCGTGCGGGCCGTGTTGCCGGAGACGGCGGCCGATCGGGCCGGTGAGGTCGCCGAGTTGCATGCGCGGGCGGTGGCGCTCGGAGGGTGGCCGGAGTCGCTGGTGCGGGAGCCGCTGCGGGTCGTCGATCATGTCGAGGTGTTCGGGCTCGCTGGGCTGTCCGGAGCCGTCGGGGTCGTGAGCGAGCTCGTGGCCGGTGGGGTCGTGAGCGGGGAGCTCGTGGCCGCCGCCGGGCCCGATCTGCATCTGGCCGCCGGGGGCAGGGTCGTCGTGCTCGACACACGGCTGATGACCGGGTGGGAGCTGGTACCCGCCGGGGGCGCGGAGCTGACCGTTCCCCTGCGGGAGTTCAAGGAGGAGGTCGGAGTGCAGGACGGGTTGTTCTGATCCGCCCAGCGGACCCACAGCTTCCCCAACAGCTCTCACAGCGGCCCGCAGGGCCCTCACCCCGCCGAACTCCGGCTTTCCCAGGCGTTCCCTGAGAACCGCCTGTGCGTTTCTCAGGGAATTCACAGGTTGCCGAAAGGGTGCTCTCAGAGGTCCCCGACATCGTGTTCACATGACCACGACCTCGCCCCAGGGGCGCACCGAACTGCTGAGGCCGGACGGGAGCCCCGTCCGCGTGCTTGTGGTGGACGACGAGCTGTCGATCACCGAGCTGCTGTCCATGGCCCTCCGCTATGAGGGATGGCAGATCCGGAGCGCGGGGGACGGCCAGGGCGCCGTCCAGACCGCGCGCGACTTCCGGCCCGACGCCGTCGTGCTCGACATGATGCTGCCCGACATGGACGGGCTGGCGGTTCTCGGGCGGCTGCGGCGGGAGCTGCCGGACGTGCCCGTGCTCTTCCTCACGGCCAAGGACGCCGTCGAGGACCGGATCGCCGGGCTGACGGCCGGGGGCGACGACTACGTCACCAAGCCGTTCAGCCTCGAAGAGGTCGTCGCGCGGCTGCGCGGGCTGATACGCCGGTCCGGTGCCGCCGACCGGCGCTCCGACTCCACGCTGGTCGTCGGCGACCTCACCCTCGACGAGGACAGTCACGAGGTGACCCGGGCCGGTGAGAACATCCACCTGACCGCGACCGAGTTCGAGCTGCTGCGGTTCCTGATGCGCAATCCGCGGCGCGTGCTCAGCAAGGCGCAGATCCTGGACCGCGTGTGGTCGTACGACTTCGGCGGGCAGGCCAATGTCGTCGAGCTGTACATCTCGTATCTGCGGCGGAAGATCGACGCCGGGCGCGAGCCGATGATCCACACCCGGCGCGGTGCCGGTTACCTGATCAAGCCCGCGGTGTCATGAGCGGGCGACGACGGACGCGTCCGCAGCAGAGAGCGGGCAAGCAGGCGCGAGCGGGCAAGCCGCGCACGCTGCGGACGCGGCTCGTCGTCGCGTCCGTGGTGCTGATCGCCGTGGTGTGTGCGGTGATCGGGACCGTGACGACCCTTGCGCTCAGGTCGCATCTGTACGAGCAGCTGGACGCCAAGGTCGACGACACCGGCAAGCGGGTGTCGGGACCGATGAAAGCCGGGGGCGGAAACAACGCCGGGTCGAAGGACAGGATCACCGGCTTCGCCGAGGGCCCCGCGCAGCCGGGCACCGTCGCCGCCGAGGTCGGTGCCGACGGCAGCGTCACCCAGGCGGTCTTCGCCAAGGAGACCTCCAACGACAACGGCCCCTTCCAGCGGAACCTGGCCGTCGAACTCAGCGACGAGCAGAAGGCCGTCCTCGCCGAGGTGCCGAAGACGCACGGCATGTACACCGTCGACATCCCCGATCTCGGCGAGTACCGCGTGCAGTACGTCACCGAACTCGACGGCAGCGGCAGCTACTACGTCGCCCTGCCCACCGAGTCCGTCACCACCACCGTCAACACCCTCATCCTCGTCGAGGTCAGCGTCACCGGCGCCGGACTCGTCGCCGCCGCCATCGCCGGCTCCGTGCTCATCGGCGTGGCCACCCGCCCCCTGCGCCGAGTCGCCGCCACCGCCACCCGGGTCTCCGAACTTCCCCTGCACACCGGCGAGGTGAACCTCAGCGAGCGCGTCCCCGACTCCGAGACCGACCCGCACACCGAGGTCGGACAGGTCGGAGCCGCGCTCAACCGGATGCTCGACCATGTGCACGGGGCGCTGCACGCACGGCAGCAGAGCGAGACGCGGGTCCGGCAGTTCGTCGCCGACGCCAGTCATGAGCTGCGCACTCCGCTCGCCTCGATCCGCGGGTACGCGGAGCTGACCAGACGCGGCAGAGAGGACGTCGGGCCCGACACCCGGCACGCGCTCGGGCGGATCGAGTCCGAGGCCGGGCGGATGACGCTGCTCGTCGAGGATCTGCTGCTGCTCGCCCGGCTCGACGCGGGGCGGCCGCTCCAGTTCGAGCAGACCGACCTCGTACCGCTCGTCGTGGACACCATCAGCGACGCCCGTGCCGCCGGCCAGCAGCACAACTGGCGCCTCGACCTGCCCGACGAGCCCGCGCTCGTGTCGGCGGACGCGGCCCGGCTGCAACAGGTCCTCGTCAACCTGCTCGGCAACGCGCGCACCCACACACCGGCGGGTACGACCGTCACCGCGCGGGTGCAGCGGCGCGGGCCCTGGCTGTGCGTGGACGTCGAGGACAACGGGCAGGGCATTCCGGCCGAGTTGCTCCCGCATGTCTTCGAACGGTTCGCGCGCGGCGACTCGGCGCGTTCCCGCAGCACCGGATCGACCGGTCTCGGCCTCGCCATCGTGCAGGCCGTGGCGACCGCGCACGGCGGTGCCGTGACCGTCGACAGCGTGCCCGGGCGGACCGTTTTCACCGTGCACCTGCCCGCGATCCCGGCGCAGCCGCAGCCGGAAATGAGCTGGCAACAGCACTCACAGGCACGCCACAGCGTCACCACATCGGTACAACAGGGCGCCTGACGAAAGTCGGTTCCATGCGAACCGACTCTTCTCCCGGCACCCTGCCGGCGCGGGAGCACCTCCCGGCCGCGCCAGCCGGTACGCCTGTCCTGGACGTAGTGATCCCCGTCTACAACGAGGAGAAGGACCTCCAGCCGTGCGTCCGCAGACTCCACGAGCACCTGGTGAGGACGTTCCCGTACGCGTTCCGCATCACGGTCGCGGACAACGCCTCCACGGACACCACCCCGCAGGTGGCGGCGCGGCTGGCGGCGGAGATTCCCGAGGTCACCCTCTCCCGGCTGGAGCAGAAGGGCCGGGGCCGGGCCCTGCGGGCCGTCTGGTCGGCCTCCGACGCCCCCGTCCTCGCCTACATGGACGTGGATCTGTCCACCGACCTCAACGCCCTGCTCCCGCTGGTGGCGCCGCTGATCTCCGGCCACTCGGACCTCGCGATCGGCTCCCGGCTCGCCCGTAGCTCGCGTGTGGTGCGCGGCCCCAAGCGGGAGTTCATCAGCCGGGCCTACAACCTCATCCTGCGCGGCTCGCTCCAGGCCCGCTTCTCGGACGCCCAGTGCGGGTTCAAGGCGATCCGCCGGGACGTGGCGCAGGTGCTGCTGCCGCTCGTCGAGGACACCGGCTGGTTCTTCGACACCGAGATGCTGGTGCTCGCCGAGCGCGCCGGGCTCCGTATCCACGAGGTGCCGGTCGACTGGGTCGACGACCCCGACTCGACCGTGCACATCGTCAAGACCGCGACCGACGACCTCAAGGGCGTGTGGCGGATCGGCAGGGCCCTGGCCACCGGCTCGCTGCCGCTGGACCGGATCGCCCGGCCGTTCGGCGACGACCCGCGCGACCGCGAGATCAAGGACGTACCCAAGGGCCTGGCCCGCCAGCTCGTCGGGTTCTGCGTGGTCGGCGCCCTGTCCACCCTCTTCTACCTGCTGCTCTACAGCGGCTTCCGCCTCTTCACCGGCTCCCAGGTCGCCAACGCGCTCGCCCTGCTGGTCTCGGCGGTCGCCAACACCGCGGCCAACCGGCGGCTCACCTTCGGGGTGCGCGGGCGTGGCGGGGCCGTACGGCACCAGGCGCAGGGCCTGGTCGTCTTCGGTATCGGACTCGCCCTGACCAGCGGCTCGCTCGCCGCGCTCAACGCGGCCACGTCCGAGCCCGCGCACTCCACGGAACTGGCGGTGCTCATCGCCGCCAACCTCGCGGCGACCGTGCTGCGTTTCCTGCTCTTCCGGGCGTGGGTGTTCCCGGACCGGCGCGAAACCGACTCCGCGGTGCCGGACTACCCCACCGCGCACCCCCAGATCTACAGCCCGCTCCCGCAGCGCACTCCCCAGTACTCGCACGACGGCACCCGGCCGGACGCCACCCTGCGACTGCAGCCGGTGCGCCCGCACGACACCGACCCGAGGGACTCCCGATGACCGTCCACTTCGATCAAGCGACCGCCGGCAGAGACACGAGTCCCGACACCTGGACCCGTCCCGACGCACCCGCACCGGCCCCCGTCGATCCCGGGCGGCCCTTCGCTCAACGACTTTGGCACGGCCGCCCCGAGGACCCCCGCTGGGCCCGCCCGGCCTTCCTCGGCCTGCTCCTGGTGACCGCCGCGCTCTACCTCTACAACCTGAGCGCCTCCGGCTACGCCAATTCCTTCTACTCGGCGGCCGTCCAGGCCGGCAGCCAGTCCTGGAAGGCCTTTTTCTTCGGCTCGCTGGACGCGGCGAACGCCATCACCGTCGACAAACCCCCGGCCGCGCTGTGGCCGATGGCCCTGTCGGTGCGGCTCTTCGGCCTCAGCTCCTGGGCGATCCTCGTCCCCGAGGTCCTCATGGGCGTCGGCACGGTCGCCGTCGTGTACGCGGCGGTGCGCCGCCGGTTCAGCCCCGCGGCCGGTCTGATCGCGGGTACGGTGCTCGCGCTCACCCCCGTCGCGGCGCTGATGTTCCGCTTCAACAACCCGGACGCGATGCTGGCGCTGCTGATGGCCGCCGCCTGCTACCTGGTGATCCGGGCGCTGGAGGACGGCCGTACGAAGTGGCTGCTGTGGGCCGGTGCCGCGATCGGTTTCGCCTTCCTCGCCAAGACCCTCCAGGCCTTCCTGATCCTCCCGCCGCTGGCGCTGGTCTACGGCGTCTGCGCCCCGGTGACCGTGAAGAAGCGGATCGGCCAGCTCGCGGCGGCCCTGGTCGCGATCGTCGTCTCCGGCGGCTGGTGGGTCGCGGTCGTCGAGCTCTGGCCCGCGTCGTCCCGCCCCTACATCGGCGGCTCGCAGAACAACAGCTTCCTGGAACTGACCTTCGGCTACAACGGCCTGGGCCGCCTCAACGGCGAGGAGACCGGCAGCGTCGGTGGCGGCGGCGGGGGCGGCAACGGCGGCGGTGCCTGGGGCGAGACCGGCTGGGACCGGATGTTCAGCTCCTCCATCGGCGGCCAGATCTCCTGGCTGATCCCGGCCGCCCTGATCCTGCTCGTCGCGGGCCTGGTGGCCACCCGCAAGTCCCGCCGCACCTCGGCGACGCGCGGCGCGTTCCTGGTCTGGGGAGGCTCGCTGCTGATCACCATGGTGGTCTTCAGCTATATGCAGGGCATCTTCCACGAGTACTACACCGTGGCCCTCGCCCCCTACATCGCTCCGCTGATCGGCATGGGCGCGGCGCTGCTCTGGGAGAAGCGCGACAAGGCCTGGGCGTCGCTGACCCTGGCGGCCGCGATGACGGCCACCGCCGCCTGGGGCTACGTCCTGCTCAACCGCTCCTCCGACTACCTGCCGTGGCTGAAGTGGCTCGTCCTGGTCGGCGGTCTGACGTCGGCGCTCGGGCTGATCTTCGCCGGACGGCTGGGCCGTCAGCTCGCCCTGGGCGCCGCGGGGCTCGGCCTCGTCGCCGCGCTGGCCGGTCCGGCGGCGTACACCCTCACCACGCTGAACGAGGGGCACTCCGGCTCCATCGTCACGGCGGGTCCGACGGTCGCCGGCGGCCGCGGTGGGCCGGGCGGCGGTGGCGGCATGGGCGGTGGCCCAGGCGGTGGCGGTTTCCCTGGCGGGGGCCAGAACCAGCAAGGTAAGCAGGGCCAGGGCCAGCCGCCCGGCAATGGCAACGGCTTCCCCGGGGGCGGCCAGAACCAGCGGAACGGCGACGGCCGCATGGGCGGCATGGGCGGCGGTGGCGGCATGGGCGGCCTGCTCAACGGCGCCAGCGTCAGCTCCGAGGCCAAGGCACTGCTGGAGAAGAACGCGAGTGACTACACCTGGGTCGCGGCGGCCATCGGCGCCCAGAACGCCGCGAGTTACCAGCTGTCCACCGGCGACCCGGTGATGGCCATCGGCGGCTTCAACGGCACGGACCCGTCCCCGACGCTGGCCCAGTTCAAGCAGTACGTGGCGGACGGAAAGATCCACTACTTCATCGGCTCGGGCAGCGGCGGCGGCATGGGCGGCAGCAGCGACGGCACGTCCTCCCAGATCACCTCCTGGATCGAGTCCACCTTCAAGAAGGTCACGGTCGGCTCGGCCACCTTCTACGACCTCACCCAGAAGGCGAGCAGCTGACAGTTCCCCGAGGGGCGGTGGCCGAGTGCCACCGCCCCTCCCCGTATCTCTGTTGTACACCGTATGGGAACTGTTCTACGGTGTACAACATGACGACGTCCCCACAGGAACAGGCCCCACCCCAGACGGCCTCCGGCGGCCACCCACAACGCTGGCTGATCCTCGGTGTCATCTGTCTCGCGCAGCTCACCGTGCTGCTCGACAACACCATCCTCAACGTGGCGATCCCCTCGCTCACCCGCGAGATGGACGCGACGACCGCCGACGTCCAGTGGATGATGAACGCGTACGCGCTGGTCCAGTCAGGCCTGCTGCTCACCGCGGGCAACGCCGCCGACCGCTACGGCCGCAAGCTGCTGCTGATGTCCGGCCTCGCGATATTCGGCGTGGGCTCGCTGGCGGCCGGCCTCTCCCAGAGCCCGGCCCAGCTGATCGCGGCCCGTGCGGGCATGGGCGTCGGCGGGGCCTTGCTGATGACCACGATCCTCGCCGTCGTCGTGCAGATCTTCGACGACAAGGAGCGGGTGAAGGCCATCGCGCTGTGGTCGACGGTCAGTTCGCTCGGGTTCGCGGCCGGTCCGCTGATCGGCGGTGTGATGCTGAACCACTTCTGGTGGGGCGCCATCTTCCTGATCAACATCCCGGTCGCCGTGATCGGCCTGGTCGCGGTCGCCGCACTCGTCCCCGAGTCCAAGCACACGGCGGGCGACCGGCCCGACCTGGTCGGCGCGGTGCTGTCGACCATCGGCATGACAGCCTGCGTGTACGCGATCATCACCGGGCCCGAGCACGGCTGGACGTCCGGCCAGGTGCTGGTCTCCGCGCTGATCGGCCTGGTCGTACTCGGTCTCTTCGTGATGTGGGAGCTGCGCATCGACAACCCCATGCTCGACATGCACTTCTTCCGCAACCAGAAGTTCGTGGGCGCGGTCGCGGGCACGATCCTCGTGGCGTTCGGTATGACGGGGTCGCTGTTCCTGCTCACCCAGCACCTCCAGTTCGTCCTCGGCTACGAGCCGCTGGACGCCGGGCTGCGGACGGCGCCGCTGGCGCTGACGGTTGTCGTGCTCAACTTCACCGGGCTCGGGGCGAAGCTGGTGCTCAAGGCCGGTACGCCGGCGGCCATCGCGCTCGGTATGACGCTGGTGTCCGCGGGGCTGGCGGCGATCGCGCTGTTCGGCGGGCACGGGTACGGCGGGATGCTGCTCGGTCTGATCGTCATGGGTGCGGGTGTGGCGCTGTCCATGCCGGCCATGGCCAACGCGATCATGAGTGCGATTCCGCCCGAGAAGGCGGGAGTGGGAGCGGGGATCAACGGGACGCTCGCGGAGTTCGGCAACGGGCTGGGTGTCGCTGTCCTCGGTGCCGTGCTCAACTCGCGGTTCGCGTCCCTGGTCGCCGTGTCCGCGGCGTCGTTGCCCGCGGCGCTGGCGGCGGCGGACTCGGCGGAGGAGAAGGCGCGGATCTCCGACGCGTTCGCCTCCGGCCTGGAAAGCAGTCAGTTGGTGGGGGCGGTTGCTGTCCTGCTGGGTGGTTTGGTCGCGGCGGCGTTGCTTCGGCGGGCCGAGCGGGCAGAGTCCGCGTAGGAGCACGGGCGGCTGGGTGAGCGGGCGGCTGCGGGACCGTTGTGGCTGGTCGCGCCCACGCGGCGGAGCCGCATATCGACACGGCCCGCGCCCCCAAGCAAAGACGGGGCGCCTGGCATGATCGACATCAGTAAGTTGAGGAAGGTGCGCCATGGCGAAAGCAGCCGATAACGCCGCGCGGAGCAGCGTCTGGCTGGACGGCAAGGCGCACCGGCGGCGGGGCGGCGGGCAGCCGTCGGGGCTGGACCGGGACCGGATCACCGAGGTCACGGCCCGGCTGCTGGACGCCGAGGGGCTGGCCAAGTTCTCGATGCGGCGGCTGGCCGGCGAGCTGAACGTCACCGCGATGTCCGTCTACTGGTACGTCGACACCAAGGACGACCTCCTCGAACTCGCCCTGGACCGGGTCATGGGCGAGATGCGGCTGCCCGACGAGGGGGCCGACGAGGACTGGCGCGAGCAGGTGCGTGCGCTCGCCCGGGAGTACCGGACGCTGCTGGTGCGCCACCCCTGGGTGTCCGCGCTGGTCGGGGTCTTCCTCAACATCGGCCCCAACAACCTGGCCTTCTCACGGGCGGTCCAGCGCGTCGTCCGCAGGACCGGACTGCCCGCGAAACGGCTGACGAGCACGATCTCGGCCGTCTTCCAGTTCGTCTACGGCTACGGCACGCTGGAGGGCCATCTCGCGACCCGGGCCGCGGCCGGCGGCATGAGCGTGGACGAGTACTTCCAGCAGGCCCTGAGCACGGTGACCGCCGCCCCGCAGGCCGCCGAAGTCGTCCGGGAGTCGCAGGAGATCATGGCGGCACGCGGCGGCGACACGGTAGCCGAGATGCTGGAACGCGACTTCGAGTACGCGCTGGAGCTGCTGATCGCGGGCATCGAGGCGATGGTCGCCCGCGAAGCGGACTCCTAGTCCCCTTCCACCAGCCGCGCCGGGAACCCGCCGGTGGCCACCGGCCCCCAGCGCTCCGGTGTGATCCGGATGATCGACTTGCCCTGCTTGGCCATGGCCGCGCGGTACTCGTCCCAGTCGGGGTGCTCACCGGCGATGTTCCGGTAGTACTCCACGAGCGGTTCGATGGAGTCGGGGGTGTCGACGACCTCGGCGGTGCCGTCGATCTGGACCCACGGGCCGTTCCAGTCGTCGCTCAGGACGATCAGGCTCACGCGCGGGTCCCGCTTGGCGTTGCGGGTCTTGGCCCGCTCCGGGTACGTGGAGACCACGATCCGGCCGGAGTCGTCGACGCCGCAGGTCAGCGGTGATCCCTGGGGGCCTTCGTCGGACCGCCGGGTCAGCAGGATCGCGTGGTGGCGGGGTCGTACGAAGTCGAGCAACTCGTCGAGGGAGACACGGGTGTTCGTCGCGATGTTCGGTGCCATGGGCGGCAGCCTACGACGCCATGGCCTCTGCGAGGTTGTCGTACACGGGGACGTCCCGGCGCAGTCCGGTCAGCTCCAGGACGCTGCTCGTGACGCCGTCGGGCCGGGCCACCAGACGCACCCGGGCCTCGGGGCGCAGCCGGTGACGGATGTCGTTGATGAGGCGAACGCCCTGGGAGTCCATGAAGGACGTGCGGGAGAGGTCGAGGACGAGCAGCTCCAGCCGGTCACCGCGGTCCCGGGCCGCGGACATGATGAGCGGCAGCAGCTCGGCGGCGTTGCAGAAGTCGATCTCCGCGGGCATCGTGAGGCAGACACGGCCGGGCAGGTCCTGCGGTTCGGTGGGATTCGGGATGAAAGTCACAGCACTCACCTGGCAGACGTTCGTCCGGATTCCGGTAAGGCCGCTTCCTGACCCTTGGGCCCATTCCACCATGCCGGGGTACGGCTGCGGAAGCGCCTGTCGCGGCCGTCGGCCGGACGTCACCTGGACGCAACCGAGCAGCTAGAGTGCTGTCCGTCCTGTGCTCGCAGTCGGGAATGTGCTGCGGAGCTCTCCTGCGCACGGCCATGGCCGTGCATGCCGAAGAGGTTCGTGGTGGCTGCGTCCGACTTTCCTGATTTGCCCCGTTTTCCGGTTGGCTTCGAGCTGGCCGATGCCCTGACGGTGGCGTCTCAGCAGCTGCACGAGACGCTCACTCCCCACAGCACCCTGCGTACGGCCGTCCGGCTGGCCGTGCACCTCATGCCCGGGGCCGAGCACGTCGGCATCTCCGAGCTCGAGCGCGGCAGCCGGCTCCGTACGCTCGCCTGGACCGACGAGGTCGTGCGCTCCGCCGAGGCCCGGCACACCGGCCGCGAACCGCACGGGCACTGGGAGCGGTTGTGGACCACCCCGATGGCGCGGATAGGGGACAGCGACGCGGACGACGGCTGGGACGTGCTGTCGGCCCTGGGGCTGCGCTCGGCGCTGTCGCTGCGGCTGCGCGCCGACCGCCGCCGGCTGACCGTGCTCACGGCCTACGCGCGCAAGCCGGGCGTCTTCGACGAGGACGCGACGCGCATCGGCCGGCTGTTCACCACGCACGTCAGCATCGCCCTGGCCTCGGCGACCGAGCGCGAGCAGCTCACCGAGGCCATGCACACCCGGGATCTGATCGGCCAGGCCACCGGCATCCTCATGGAGCGTCAGGGCATCGACGCGGCCGCGGCCTTCGAGAGCCTGGTGCGGGCCTCCCAGCGGGAGAACGTGAAACTGCGCGAACTCGCCCGCCGCATCGTCGGCACCCACAACACCACCTGAGACGAGCCGGTCAGGTCGGGGGCGTGCGCGGGCGGCGACGGGATACCCGTACGGTCATGAGTTCCGAGACGTCCGACACGCTGGACCAGGCGATGGTGCGCAGCAGTGGTCTCGACACCCTGCTGCACGATCTGACCGACCGTGCGGTGCGAGAGGTGCCCGGCGCCACCGCGTGCAGCATCACGGTGCGCCGTGCCGGGCGGCTGCTCACCCTGGCCGGCAGCGACGGCCTGCCCAGCGGCCTGGACCTGCGTCAGTACGAGAACGGTTCGGGCCCCTGCGTCGAGGCCGCCGAGACCGGCGCCGAGCAGTACGCCCCCGATCTGTCGGCGGAGTCCCGCTGGCCGGCGTACACGCGGTACGCGCTGTCCGTGGGCGTCGGCTGTGTGCTGGCCGTGCCCATCGAGGTCGAGGGCGAGACGGGCGCGGCGCTCAACTTCTACGCCGAGGAGTCCGGGGCGCTGGCGGCGGGCCGGGAGGCGGCCCGTGCGTTCGCGGCACGGGCCGGGGACGCGATCGACGTGGCGCTGCGGATCGAACGCGGGCGCCAGTCCGCGGCCGATGTGCGCACCGCGCTGCTCTCCCGCAGCGTCATCGACCAGGCGATCGGCATCCTCATGGCCCGGGAGCGGATCGACGCGCGCATCGCGCTGGAGCGGCTGCGCCGGATCTCACAGGACCGCAACGTCAAACTCCGCGACCTGTGCGACCAGTTGGTGGCGAGAGTGTCCCGGCCGACGGACCCGGCCTCAGACCGCCGGAAGTGACTCGCCCTGCACGGCCTGGATGTCCAGCTCCACCTTGAGCGTCGTACCGATGGCGGCGATGCCCGCCTGCAGGACCTGGTTGTAGTTCATCGCGAAGTCCTCGCGGTGCAGTTCGGTCGTGGCGCGGAACGCCGCGCGGGTGCCGCCCCACGGGTCCGGCCCCGTGCCGAGATAGGCGAGATCGAGGTCGACCGGCCGTACGACACCGTGCATGCCCAGCTCACCGTGGACGGTCCACCGGTCGGACCCGGCCGCCGTCAGCCCGGTCGACCGGTAGGTGATCTCGGGGAACCGCTCCACATCGAGAAAGTCCGGCGACTTCAGGTGCCCGTCGCGCATGCCGTTGCCGGTGTCGACGGACGCGGCCCGGATCACCGCCTCCACACGGGACTTGGTGACATCGTCCGGGGCGATCTCGATCGAGCCGGAGAACTCCGTGAACCGGCCGTGCACGCTGGAGATGCCCAGGTGCTGTGCAACGGCGGCCACGCTGGAGTGCACCGGGTCGACGGTCCACGGTCCGGGCGGCGGCAGCTCGGTGCCACCCTGCCGCGCCAGCGTCACCGTGCCGACCTCGGCCCGCCCGCTCGCCGTGACGATCACACTGGAGGCCGCGGGCGCGTACCCGACAGCCGTCACGATGACCGTGTACGCCCCCTGCTCCAGCGGCGTCGCGTCCCGTACGGCGCCCTCCGCGTCGGCCTCGGCACGCAGCACCTGCGCGCCCCTCATGTCCGCCACCGTGACGACCGCGTGCGACACGGCCCAACCGTCCCGGGTACGGATCCTCGCGGTCAGTCCCATCTCAACTACTCCTCAGAAAGAAACCGGCCCGCGACAGGGGGCGCACCTCCGCTCAGAGCGCGCCCCACCGCCACGGGCCGGGGTCCGTACTACTCGCCGGGGTGGGCGAGTTCGATGTCGTGGCCCTCGGCGCCGGCACCCGTGACCGTCAGGGCGGTGGCCACCGGCGGGTAGCCCGTGGCGATCACGGTGTACTCGCCGCCGTCCAGGTCGGTGAAGGCGTACGCCCCGTCCGTCCCGGTCGTGGCCGAGCCGACGACATTGCCCGCCTGGTCGACCAGCGTCACCCGGGCATCGGCCAGCGGCCCGTGCGGAGCCCGCACGACACCCTGGACGCGAGCGCCCGAGTCCAGGTCGATCTCGACCCGGGTGACCCCGGTGCCGCCGACCTCGACGGGCAGGGCCCGCGGCCGGTACCCGGCGGCGTTCACCGCGACGGTCACCGCCCCCGGCACCAGCTCGGCGAAGGTGAACTCGCCCTGCTCTCCGGTGGTCCCGGTGGCCAGCAGGTCCCCGCGCACATCCGTCACGATGACCATCGCGTCCTTGACGGCCTGCCCGTTCTCGGCGGCCCGCACCAGACCGGTCAGCCCGCTGGTGCCGCTGAGCAGGATGTCGTAGGCGACCGGCTCGCCGTTCACCACGACTGTGGACGCCTGCGGCTGGAACCCGTCGGCGGAGGCGATCAGCACATAGGACCCGGAGCCCGGGGCGTCCACCGCGTACGAGCCGTCGGCCTGCGCCACGGACCGGCCCAGCTGACGCCCGGCCAGCGAGATCAGCGTGACGGCGGCCTGCGGCACGGGCGCGGACTCGGCGCCGCGGACGAACCCCTGCACGGGGACGCCGGGCCCACTGCCGGAGGCCTCCTCCGAACGGACCGCCGTGGCGACGGCGGCCAGCCGCTGTGTGCCCTCGGGCCCCGTGCCGTCGGAGACCTCGGCGTCCGCCACGGCCCAGCTCGGCACGGCCTTCTCCGCGGCGGGAGCCACGGCCTCGGCAGGGGTCTGGGCCTCCGGCTCGGCGGCCTGCGCCAGCGCGCCCTTCGTCTTCAACGGGACCTCCTTGATGAACAGCGCCACCAGCAGCGCGAGCAGCGCCATCGGCGCCGAGTAGAGGAACACGTCCGCGACACCGTGGCCGTAGGCGCTCTCCACGACGGTGCGCAGCGGCGCGGGCATCGCGTCGAGGTCGGGGATGCCGCCCCCGCCCGTGCCGGCGTGACCGAGGGCCGCGCCCTTGGGCCCGAGGTCGGCGAGGCCGTCCTTCACATAGTCGGTGATCTTGTTGCCCAGAACGGCACCCAGCGCCGAGACACCGACCGCACCGCCGAGGGACCGGAAGAAGGTCACCGTGGAGCTGGCGGCGCCCAGGTCGCCCGGCTCCACCTGGTTCTGCGTGCAGAGCACCAGGTTCTGCATCATCATGCCGATGCCGAGGCCCATCAGCGCCATGAAGATCGCGATGTGCCAGTACTCGGTGTCGTACCGGATCGTGCTCAGCAGCCCGAGGCCCGCGGTCACCAGCACACCACCGGCGACCAGCCACCCCTTCCAGCGCCCGGTCCGGGTGATGACCTGGCCGGAGACGGTGGAGGAGACGAACAGGCCGGCGATCATCGGAATGGTCATGACCCCGGACATCGTCGGCGACTTGTCCCGAGCCAGCTGGAAGTACTGGCTGAAGAACACGGTCCCCGAGAACATCGCGACACCGACGAACAGGGAGGCGACGGAGGCCAGCGTGATGGTGCGGTTGCGGAACAGCCGCAGCGGAATGATCGGCTCGCTCGCCTTCGCCTCGACGAGGACGAACACCGCCAGCAGCACGACCGAGCCACCGACCATCGCATAGGTCTGCCACGACACCCAGTCGTACTTGTCACCGGCGAAGGTCACCCAGACCAGCAGCAGGCAGACGGCCGCGCTGATGAAGAAGGCGCCGGCCCAGTCGACCTTGACCTTCCGCTTCACCACGGGCAGGTGCAGGGTCTTCTGCAGCACGATCAGGGCGATCACGGCGAAGGGCACGCCGACGTAGAAGCACCAGCGCCAGCCGAGCCAGTCGGTGTCGGTGATGACACCGCCGACCAGCGGACCGCCGACCATGGCGGTGGCGAAGGTGGCGCCGAGGTAGCCGTTGTAGCGGCCGCGCTCCCGCGGCGAGATCATCGCCGCCATGATGATCTGGGCCAGCGCGGACAGACCGCCCATGCCGATGCCCTGGACGGCGCGGAACCCGATGAGCATGCCGGGGTTCTGTGACATGCCCGCCGCCGCCGAACCCAGCACGAAGATGATCAGGGCGACCTGGATCAGCAGCTTCTTGGAGAACAGGTCGGCGAGCTTGCCCCACAGGGGCGTGGACGCGGTCATCGTCAGCAGGGACGCGGTCACGACCCAGGTGTAGGCGCTCTGGCCGCCACCGAGGTCGCCGATGATCCGGGGCAGGGCGTTGGAGACGATCGTCGACGACAGGATCGCGACGAACATGCCGAGCAGGAGGCCGGTGAGGGCCTCCATGATCTGCCGGTGCGTCATCGGAGCGCCGTCGCCGGAGGAGCTGTGCGAGCCTCCCCCGTGCTTGGCATGAGCCCGCACACCGGCTGGTGTGGTCGTTGCCATGGGCTTCCTTTTCTTACGTGCTTGCGGGTGTACGGGTGGTCTGTTCGACAGCGAGTGGTGCCGCCCGGGTCGCGGGCCGGCAGTCGAAGCTCTCCCGCAGCCGTGCCATCAGCTGCGTGAGCCGGCGGACGTCCTCGTCGGACCAGTCGCTCAGTCGCTCTTCGAGCACCTCGGTGGTCCGCCGGGACAGCTCGTGGAGCTGTGCGTCGCCGGCGGGGGTGAGGCGCAGGATGCGTGAACGTTTGTCCGCGGGGTCGGGGGAGCGTTCGATCCAGCCCCGGTCCACGACGTGCGCGACATGGCGGCTGGTGACCGACATGTCCACCGCGAGCAGCTCGGCGAGCTTGCTCATGCGCATGTCGCCATGGCGGCCCAGCAGGGTCAGAACGGCCGCCGACCCGCCGGGGCATTCGGCCGGCATGATCCGGCCGAGCTCCCGCTTCACGGCGCCGAAGGCACTGAACTGGCGGACCAGCTCTTCGTACTGCGCCCTCTCGGCCATGACACCTCCCGCTTTCGTTGCTTAGGGCAACCATAGGAGCTGTTGGTTGCTGAAGGCAAATAAAGGAGGTGAATGCGGCATCAAAACTTGGCAAAGGCAAGTATTGCGTCAGTAAATGTGCTAGTGGCGAGCCCGGCGGTACGGGTCAGGCGGGGGCAAACGGAAGCCCAACCCCCACTTGGGGAGCCCCGGCGTTTTCGCTAGGGTCTCGGGCCATGGCTAACAACCAGGCCCCCCAGGGCAATCACGACCCTGCCGGCAACACCCAGATGTTCCGCGCGTTCGTCGACGAGGCGCCGCAGGGGCGGCAGGCCGCGGCGACGGGCGCCGGCGGCGGCCCGCGCATCGGCCTCATCCTCGGCGTCGTCGTCGCCGTGGCGATCGTCGCGGCGGTGGCTTGGCTGGCGCTCGCGTAGGTCACCCGGCGTTTTAGCTGAGGCCGGGTGGGTCCACAACTCGGCGCGACGGCGTGCTCGGCGTCGGTGCTGGGGCGGGGTGGGTCCGCAGCCCGGCGTAGCGGGGTGCCGCTGCGCCCACCCGTGCCGCCC
>NZ_JBSHKH010000145.1:0-20091 GCF_053643595.1 Streptomyces sp. NPDC055506
CGGGAGGGTGCCGCCCCTTCGTCATGGGTGGATCTCAGCGGATCTCAGACGTTGAACCCGAGCGCCCGAAGCTGCTCCCGGCCGTCGTCCGTGATCTTGTCGGGGCCCCACGGGGGCATCCAGACCCAGTTGATGCGCAGTTCGTTCACGATGCCGTCCGTGGCGGACTTCGCCTGGTCCTCGATGACGTCCGTGAGCGGACAGGCCGCCGACGTCAGGGTCATGTCGATCGTCGCGATGTTCGCGTCGTCGATGTGAATGCCGTAGATCAGCCCGAGGTTGACGACGTCGATGCCCAGCTCGGGGTCGACGACGTCGTACAGGGCCTCGCGGACCTCGTCCTCCGAGGCCGGCTTCATCTCGATGGTCTCGCTCATGCCGTCGTCTTCCTTTCGGCGTCGGCCTCGCCCAGGGCCTGGGCCGTCGCGTCCTTCCAGGCCATCCAGCTCAACAGGGCGCACTTGACCCGGGCCGGGTACTTGGACACCCCGGCGAACGCGACCGCGTCCTCCAGGATGTCCTCCATCGCGTCGTCGGGCTCGAGCTTGCCCTTGGACTGCATCAGCTCCAGGAAGGTCTCCTGGATCTTCCGCCCGTCGGAGAGGTCCTTGCCGACGAGGAGTTCGTTCAGCACGGACGCGCTCGCCTGGCTGATGGAACAGCCCTGGCCCTCGTACGAGACGTCCTCGATCGTCGTGCCGTCGTACTTCACGCGCAGTGTGATCTCGTCGCCGCACGTCGGGTTGACGTGGTGCACCTCGGCGTCGCCGTCCCGCAAGCCCCGCCCGTGCGGGTTCTTGTAGTGGTCCAGGATGACTTCCTGGTACATCGAATCCAGCTTCACGGTTTCCGCACGCCTCTCAGCCGAAGAAGTTCCGTACGTGCTCCAGGCCGTCGACCAGTGCGTCGATCTCGGCCGGCGTGGAGTACAGATAGAACGACGCTCGCGTGGTCGCGGGAATTCCGTAGCGCAGGCAGACCGGCCGCGCGCAGTGGTGGCCGACCCGGACCGCGATGCCCTGCTCGTCGAGGACCTGGCCCACGTCGTGCGGGTGGATGTCCCCGAGGGTGAAGGAGATCGCCGCGCCCCGCTCCTCGGCCGTGGTGGGGCCGATGATCCGGAGGTCGGGGACCTCCAGGAGCCGCTTCACCGCGTACTCGGTGAGCGCGTGCTCGTGGGCGAAGATCTTGTCCATGCCGATCGAGTTGAGATAGTCGATCGCCGCGCCGAGTCCGACCGCCTGGGCGATCGGGGGCGTGCCCGCCTCGAACTTGTGGGGCGCCGGGGCGTAGGTCGAGGAGTGCATCGACACCGTCTCGATCATCTCGCCGCCGCCGAGGAACGGAGGCAGGTCCTCCAGGAGCTCCTGCCGTCCCCACAGGACGCCGATGCCGGTCGGGCCGCACATCTTGTGACCGGTGAAGGCCACGAAGTCGGCCTGGAGGGCCTGTACGTCCAGCGGCATGTGCGGCGCGGCCTGGGATGCGTCGACGCACACCAGCGCACCGACCTCCTGGGCGCGGCGCACTATCGCCTCGACCGGGTTCTGGGTGCCCAGGATGTTGGAGACCAGCACGAAGGAGACGATCTTCGTCTTCTCGGTGATGACCTGGTCGATGTTCGAGAGGTCGAGGCGGCCGTCGTCGGTGAGGCCGAACCACTTCAGCTTCGCGCCCGTGCGCTGCGCGAGCAGCTGCCACGGAACGATGTTGGAGTGGTGCTCCATCTCCGTGATGACGATCTCGGTCTCGGAGTCCACGCGGTAGGGCTCGTCGGCCCAGCCCAGCATGTTCGCCACGAGGTTGAGCGACTCCGAGGCGTTCTTGGTGAAGATCACCTCGTTCCGCGAGGGCGCGTTGATGAACTCCGCGACCTTGTCGCGCGCGCCCTCGTACAGCGCCGTGGCCTCCTCGGCGAGGACATGCACGCCACGGTGGACGTTGGCGTTGTGCTGCTCGTAGTACTCGTCGAGAACGTCGATGACCTGGCGCGGGGTCTGCGAGGTCGCCGCGTTGTCGAGGTAGACGAGCTTCTTTCCGCCGTGGACCTGGCGGTCCAGGATCGGGAAGTCCTTGCGGAGCGCCTCAGAGTCGAGGAGGCCCGGCAGCTGTGTCACGCGGATGCGCCACCCTTCGTGTATGCCTCGTAGCCCTCGTCCTCCAGCTTGTCGGCGAGTTCGGCACCGCCGGACTCGACGATCCGGCCGCCGGAGAAGACGTGCACGTGGTCGGGCTTGATGTAGCGGAGGATGCGGGTGTAGTGGGTGATCAGCAGGGTGCCGACCTCGCCCGTCTCACGGACCCGGTTCACGCCCTCGGAGACGACGCGCAGGGCGTCGACGTCCAGGCCGGAGTCGGTCTCGTCGAGGACCGCGACCTTCGGCTTGAGCAGCTCCAGCTGGAGGATCTCGTGGCGCTTCTTCTCACCGCCGGAGAAGCCCTCGTTGACGTTGCGCTCGGCGAAGGACGGGTCGATGTTGAGGCGCTGCATTGCCTCCTTGACCTCCTTCACCCAGGTGCGGAGCTTGGGGGCCTCGCCGCGGATGGCGGTGGCGGAGGTGCGCAGGAAGTTCGACACGGAGACACCCGGGACCTCGACCGGGTACTGCATGGCGAGGAACAGGCCGGCGCGGGCCCGCTCGTCGACGGACATCTCCAGGACGTCCTCGCCGTCGAGGGTGACGGTGCCGCCGGTGATCGTGTACTTCGGGTGACCCGCGAGGGAGTAGGCGAGGGTCGACTTGCCGGAGCCGTTCGGGCCCATGATGGCGTGCGTCTCGCCCTGCTTCACGGTGAGGTCGACGCCCTTGAGGATCTCCTTCGTGGCGTTGTCGGCCTCGACGGTGACGTGCAGGTCTCGGATTTCAAGCGTTGCCATGGGTGCCTCAGGACTCCTGGGTGAGGGAGACGAGCACGTCGTCCCCTTCGATCTTTACGGGGTATACGGGGACGGGGCGCGTCGCCGGAAGGGCGTCGGGCTTGCCGGAACGGAGGTCGAAGCGCGAGCCGTGCAGCCAGCACTCGATGTGGCAGTCGTCGACCTCGCCCTCCGAGAGGGAGACGTTCGCGTGCGAGCAGATGTCGTACACCGCGAACACCTCGCCCTCGGTCTGCACGATGGACATGGGCGTGCCGTCGAGTTCCACCCGCTTCGGGGTGTCCTCCTCCAGCTCGCTCAGGCCACAGACGCGTACGAATGCGAGGCTCATGCCACCGACGCCTCCAGCTCTTCCTCGATCTTGGCGATCAGACGCTCCTCGATGTCGGGGAGGCCGATCTGCTGGACCAGCTCGGCGAAGAAGCCGCGGACCACGAGACGACGGGCCTCGTGCTCCGGGATACCGCGGGCCATGAGGTAGAAGAGCTGCTCGTCGTCGAAGCGGCCGGTCGCCGAGGCGTGGCCGGCACCGACGATCTCGCCGGTCTCGATCTCGAGGTTGGGTACGGAGTCCACGCGCGCCCCGTCCGTGAGGACCAGGTTGCGGTTCATCTCGTACGTGTCGGTGCCCTCGGCCTTGGCCTCGATGAGCACGTCGCCGATCCACACCGCGTGCGCTTCCTCGCCCTGGAGCGCGCCCTTGTAGACGACGTTGGACTTGCAGTGCGGGACGTTGTGGTCGACCAGGAGGCGGTGCTCCTGGTGCTGGCCCTGGTCGGTGAAGTACAGGCCGAAGAGCTCGGCCTCGCCGCCGGGGCCGGCGTAACTCACGCGCGGGTGCAGCCGGACGACGTCGCCGCCGAAGGTGACGACGACCGACTTGAAGGAGGCGTCGCGGCCGACGAGCGCGTTGTGCTGGGCGACGTGGACGGCCTTCTCGTCCCAGTCCTGGACGGAGACGACGGTCAGCTTGGCGCCGTCGCCCAGCAGGTAGTCGACGTTGGCGGCGAGCACCGCGTCACCGGTGTGGTCGATGACCACGACGGCCTCGGCGAAGGCGCCCAGCTCGATCACCTGGTGGCCGAAGGCGGTCCCGCCCTCGCCGTGCACCGCGATGCGGATCGGCTCGGTGAGGACGGTCTCCTTCGGGACGGTCACGACCGAGGCCTTCTCGAAGGCGGAGTAGGCCTGGGCGGCGACACGGTCCACCGGGGTGCCCGCCTTGCGGAGCCGGGCGTCGTCGCGGCCGACGGCCTCGACGGTGACGCCCTCGGGGGCCTGGACATCGACCTTCACGCCGTTGCCGTTGGCCACGGCGGTGCCGTCGTGCAGACCGCGCAGGCGCTCCAGCGGGGTGAACCGCCACTCCTCCTCCCGGCCGTGCGGGACGGGGAAGTCCGCCACGTCGAAGGAGGGGGGCGCGCTCATGCGGGTGGCGACGGTCGACTCGGCCGCCACCGCGATCGAGCCGGTGGTGGTGGCGCCCACCGGGATGTTCTGGGCCTCAGCCATGGCTGTCGTGGTGCTCGCTTTCCGTTACGTAAGGGCTTGATGGACTGCGGTGGGATTAACCGACCGCGCCTTCCATCTGCAGCTCGATCAGCCGGTTGAGCTCCAGCGCGTACTCCATGGGGAGCTCCTTGGCGATGGGCTCGACGAAGCCGCGCACGATCATGGCCATGGCCTCGTCCTCCGACAGACCGCGGCTCATCAGGTAGAAGAGCTGGTCCTCGGAGACCTTGGAGACGGTCGCCTCGTGGCCCATGGAGACGTCGTCCTCGCGGACATCCACGTAGGGGTAGGTGTCCGAGCGGGAGATCGTGTCGACCAGCAGCGCGTCACAGAGCACGTTCGACTTCGAGCCCGGGGCGCCCTCGCCGATCTCGATGAGACCGCGGTAGGAGGTGCGGCCACCGCCGCGCGCGACGGACTTCGAGACGATGTTGGACGACGTGTTCGGTGCCATGTGGACCATCTTGGCGCCCGCGTCCTGGTGCTGCCCCTCGCCGGCGAAGGCGATGGACAGGGTCTCGCCCTTGGCGTGCTCGCCCATCAGGTAGACGGCGGGGTACTTCATCGTCACCTTGGAGCCGATGTTGCCGTCGACCCACTCCATGGTCGCGCCCTCGTAGGCCACGGCACGCTTGGTGACCAGGTTGTAGACGTTGTTCGACCAGTTCTGGATGGTCGTGTAGCGGCAGCGGGCGTTCTTCTTGACGATGATCTCGACGACCGCGGAGTGCAGCGAGTCCGACTTGTAGATCGGGGCGGTGCAGCCCTCGACGTAGTGCACGTAGGCACCCTCGTCGACGATGATCAGGGTCCGCTCGAACTGGCCCATGTTCTCCGTGTTGATACGGAAGTAGGCCTGGAGCGGGATCTCCACGTGGACGCCCGGCGGCACGTAGATGAAGGAGCCGCCCGACCACACGGCGGAGTTCAGCGACGCGAACTTGTTGTCACCGACGGGGATGACGGTCCCGAAGTACTCCTTGAAGAGCTCCGGGTGCTCCTTCAGGGCCGTGTCGGTGTCCAGGAAGATGACGCCCTGCTCCTCCAGGTCCTCGCGGATCTGGTGGTAGACGACCTCGGACTCGTACTGGGCGGCGACACCGGCGACGAGGCGCTGCTTCTCCGCCTCGGGGATGCCGAGCTTGTCGTACGTGTTCTTGATGTCCTCGGGCAGGTCCTCCCAGGACTCCGCCTGCTTCTCCGTGGAGCGCACGAAGTACTTGATGTTGTCGAAGTCGATGCCCGACAGGTCCGAGCCCCAGTTCGGCATGGGCTTCTTCTCGAACAGGCGCAGGCCCTTGAGACGGAGCTTGGTCATCCACTCCGGCTCGTTCTTCTTGTCCGAGATGTCGCGGACGACGTCCTCGTTGATGCCGCGCTTGGCAGAGGCGCCGGCCGTGTCGGAGTCGGCCCAGCCGTATTCGTACTTGCCCAGGCCCTCGAGCTCAGGGTGGGCAGTCTCCGTGGGGAGAGTCATGCGGGGTTCCTCCCGGCCGTGCTTGCAGATGCGTTATCAGTGGTGTGGGAAATCTTGGGGATGAACGTCGTGCAGACGCCGTCGCCGTGCGCGATGGTGGCGAGCCGCTGTACATGCGTACCGAGCAGCTCCGCGAAAAATTCCGTCTCCGCCTCGCACAACTGGGGGAACTGCTCGGCGACGTGGGCGACCGGGCAGTGGTGCTGGCAGAGCTGTTCACCCTTCTGGGGGTGGGGCGCACTGCGCGCCGTAGCAGCGTACCCGTCCGCGCTCAGAGCCTTGGCCAGCGCTTCGGTCCGCTTCTCGGGCGACGCGGCCTCGACCGCCTCGCGGTAGGCGCCCGCCTGCGCGGCGATCCTGGCGCGGGCGAAGGCGGCGATCGCCTCGTTCCCGCCCTCGCGGTCGGCGATCCAGCGCAGCGCGTCCGCCGCGAGCTTGTCGTACGACTGGTCGAAAGCGTCCCGGCCGTAGTCCGTCAGGGCGAACGCCTTGGCGGGGCGGCCGCGGGTGCGCGCGCCGTAGACCCGCTGCTCGCGCGCTTCCACGACACCGTCGCCCGCGAGGGCGTCGAGGTGCCGGCGCACGGCTGCCTGGGTGAGGCCCAGCCGCTCGGCGAGCTCGGCGACGGTCGACGGGCCGTGGTCCAGGATGGATCGCGCGACGCGGTTGCGGGTGGACCGCTCACCGGTCGCGAGCTCCTCCTGTGGGGCACCCATGGGAGCCTCCCGAGCCTCGCCGACGTTTTTCACAACGCCATTGTTGCGTAATTCTTCAGGACCGGGCAAGCCGCGTCCGACCCGCCCAGGGGTGCCTTGCGTCACTTAGGTAAAGCTAACCTGACCTGCGGAAACGATCTTTGATCGATCAAACCGGTGGCATCCCGCAGCGCCTTCGGGGACACTCCCGAACCATGTCCACACCCCCTCCGACCGGCCCTCTTGTCACCCGGGAGACACTGCGGACGCAGTTGGGCGAACTGGGCGTGCGGCCCGGCGAGACCCTCCTCGTGCACTCCTCGCTCAGCTCCCTCGGCTGGGTCAACGGCGGCGCCGTCGCGGTGGTGCGGGGTCTGCTCGACGCGCTCGGCCCGGAGGGCACCCTGGTGGTCCCCACGCAGACCGGGGAACTCTCCGACCCGGCCCTGTGGCGCAAGCCGCCCGTACCCCCGGAATGGTGGGCGGCCATTCGCGCCACGATGCCCGCGTACGACCCCCGGATCACGCCCTCACGCGGGGTCGGCGTCGTCCCGGAGACGGTGCGGACCTGGCCCGGCGCGCTGCGCAGCGCCCATCCGCAGACCTCGTTCGCGGCGGTCGGTCCGCGCGCGGCGGAGATGACCGAGGGGCACGCGCCCGACTGCAGGCTCGGCGAGCGCAGCCCGCTCGCGAAGCTGGAGGCGACGGGCGCCCGGGTCCTGCTGCTCGGTGCCGGCTACGCCTCCTGCACCAGCTTCCACCTCGCCGAGTACCGGATACCGACCCCGCGCGTCGCCGTGGGCAGACCGGGTCCGGACGGCTGGGAGACCGTGACCGAGGTGTCGATCAGCTCGGACCGCTTCGACGAGCTGGGCTACGACTTCGAACGGGACCGTCCCGTCGTACGCGGCAAGGTGGGGGCGGCCGAGGCCCGGCTGTTCCCGGTGTCGGACGCGGTGGCCTACGCCGAACGGTGGCTGGCGGTGCACCGGCCCCGAGAGGAAGAGTTCCCGTACCCCCCGGTCTGAGCCCCGCTCCGCCTACCTAGACTCTGGACCCATGCGATGTGAGCCCGTGGTCCAGGTCCAGGCCCTGGTGAAGCGGTACGGCCCGAAGACCGCGGTGGACGGGCTCGACCTGGTGGCCCGGGAGGGTGTGACCGCCGTGCTCGGCCCCAACGGGGCGGGCAAGACGACGACGGTCGAGACCTGCGAGGGGTACCGGAAGCCGGATGCCGGCACGGTGCGCGTCCTGGGCCTCGACCCGGTGAGACAGTCCGGGCAGCTGCGGCCCCGCATCGGCGTGATGCTCCAGTCGGGCGGCGTGTACTCGGGCTCCAGGGCCGACGAGATGCTCCGCCATGTCGCCAGGCTGCACGCTCATCCGCTGGACGTGGACGCGCTCATCGAGCGCCTCGGGCTGGGCTCCTGCGGACGTACGACGTACCGGCGTCTTTCGGGCGGGCAGCAGCAGCGGCTCGCGCTGGCGATGGCCGTGGTGGGGCGCCCCGAGCTGGTGTTCCTGGACGAGCCGACCGCCGGTCTCGACCCGCAGGCCCGCCGCGCGACCTGGGACCTTGTCCGGGACCTGCGCGCCGACGGCGTCTCGGTGATCCTCACCACGCACTACATGGACGAGGCCGAGCAGCTCGCCGACGACGTGGCGATCATCGACGCGGGCCGGGTGATCGCGCAGGGCTCCCCGGAGGAGCTGTGCAAGGGCGGCGCGGAGAACACGCTCCGCTTCACCGGCCGCCCCGGTCTGGACGTGGGCTCGCTGCTCAAGGCGCTGCCCGCCGACTCCTCGGCCGCCGAACTGACGCCGGGCTCCTACCGGGTCGTCGGCAAGATCGACCCGCAGCTGCTCGCGACCGTCACCTCCTGGTGCGCCCAGCACGGCGTGATGCCGGAGAAGATCTCGGTGGAACGGCACTCCCTGGAAGACGTGTTCTTGGAGCTCACCGGCAAGGAGCTGCGATCGTGACCGCCACCGGCACCGGGATGTACACGCCGAAGCCAGGCGCGGCTCCACTCCCCCGCATGATCGCGGCCCAGGCCGCGCTCGAGACGAAGATGCTGCTGCGCAACGGCGAGCAGCTGCTGCTGACGGTCGTGATCCCGACCCTGCTGCTCGTCCTCTTCAGCACCGTGGACATCGTCGACACGGGCGCCGGTGAGGCGGTCGACTTCCTCGCCCCCGGCGTCCTCGCGCTCGCGGTGATGTCGACGGCGTTCACCGGCCAGGCGATCGCGACCGGCTTCGAGCGCCGCTACGGAGTGCTGAAGCGGCTCGCCTCCTCGCCCCTGCCGCGCTGGGGCCTGATGACGGCGAAGACGCTGTCCGTGCTGGTCACCGAGGTGCTCCAGGTGGTCCTGCTCACGGTGATCGCCTTCGCGCTCGGCTGGTCGCCGCAGGGCAACCCGTTCGCCGTCCTGCTGCTCCTGGTCCTCGGCACGGCGGCCTTCTCGGGCCTCGGCCTTCTGATGGCCGGGACGCTGAAGGCCGAGGCGACCCTGGCCGCCGCCAACCTGGTGTTCCTGCTGCTGCTCGTCGGCGGCGGGGTCGTCGTCCCGCTGGACAAGTTCCCCTCCGGCGCCCAGGACGTCCTCGGCCTGCTGCCCATCTCGGCGCTGTCCGACGGGCTGCGGGACGTGCTCCAGCACGGGGCCGGGATGCCCTGGGCCGACCTGGGGATCCTGGCGGTCTGGGCCGTGGCCGGGCTCGCCGCGGCCGGACGGTTCTTCCGCTGGGAGTAGGCCATGAGGGACCCTCGTGAAAGCGTGCACAAGCGGCGCCCTACGATGGGTCGCGTGCCAAAAGTGACCCGCGCCGACGCCTGGGCGGCCCTGCGCAACCCGCTCGCCTTCATCGCCGACCGCTGGACCCCGGAACCCCGGACGGTCCAGCGCGCGGCCCTCTCCGCCATCGTGATGTCGGTGCTCATCGTCGTCACCGGCGGTGCCGTGCGGCTGACCGGCTCGGGCCTGGGCTGCCCTACCTGGCCCAAGTGCACCACCGACTCGCTCACCGCGACCAGCGAGATGGGCGTCCACGGCGTCATCGAGTTCGGCAACCGCATGCTGACGTACGTGCTGTGCGCGGCCGTCGGCTGGGCGATCATCGCCGCGCGCTCGCAGAAGCCGTACCGGCGGGGCCTGGTCCGGCTGGGCTGGGCGCAGTTCTGGATCGTGATGAGCAACGCGGTGCTCGGCGGCATCGTGGTGCTGGTCGGTCTCAACCCGTACACGGTCGCGGCCCACTTCGTGGCGACGTCCGCGCTCATCGCGGTGGCCACGGTGATGTGGCAGCGCACCCGTGAGGGCGACACCGCACCGCGTCCGCTGGTCGGCAAGGCCGTGCGGCAGCTGGTGTGGTTCCTGACGGCGGCGGCCGTCCTGCTCATCCTGGTCGGCACGGTGGTCACCGGCGCGGGCCCGCACGCGGGCGACTCCAGCGAGGTCGAGCGGATGCCGGTCGACTGGGAGACGGTGAGCAAGCTGCACGCCGTGCTGGCGTGGATCGTGGTGACGCTGACGTTCGCCCTGTGGTTCGTCCTCAAGGCGGTCGACGCGCCGAAGGGCCCCATGACCCGCACCCGCGAACTGTTCCTGATCCTGCTCGCGCAGGGCGTCATCGGCTACGTCCAGTACTTCACGGACCTGCCCGAGGTCCTGGTCGGCCTGCACATGTTCGGCTCGGCCGTGATGTGGATCTGGGTGCTGCTGGTGGTGATGTCGTTGCGCGAACGCCCCGAGGTCCCCGTGGACGTGCCCGGCCCGGCCACCGAGGCCACCCTGACGAAGGCCTAGTCGAGCCCGTACACCCTGCGCGCGTTCCCCGACGCCAGCATCCCCGCCACCCGCTGCGCGTCGGACAGGGACCAGGCGCTCTCGGCGACCCAGGTGCCGAGCACCCGGCCGAGTGCCTCGCGGAACAGCCGGGCGGCCACCACGTGCAGTTCGGGCAGCCCCTGGGCGCCGCTGGAGAAGAGGATCTTGCCGAACGGGGCCAGCTCCAGGATCTCCGCGAGGACGGTCGCGGCCCGGGCTCCGGTGCGGACCAGGGCGGCACCGCAGTCGACATAGACATGCGGAAAGACGCCGGCGAGATGGGCGGCGTGCCGGTGGTACGGGTAGCCGTGCAGCAGGACGAGATCCGTGCCGAGCCCGGCCGTGGCCCGCACGAAATCCGTCAGCAGCACCGGGTCCGTACGGTCGATGCGCAGGCCAGGCGCCCCGAGCCCCGCGTGCAGCTGGAGCGGCAGGCCCGAGGCGACGGCGCTCCACAGCAGATGCCGCAACAGCACGGGGTCGCTCAGCTCCCCGCCGACGCCGCGCCCCGCGAGCCAGCGGCCGACGGCTCCCCGTACCTCTCCCGGCCCGGGCGGCTCGGGCGCCAGCGCGAGGCCGTGCCGGACGCCCGCGACCGAGGTGAAGGCGACGGCGTGCGCGGCGGCGGCGTGCACGGACTCGGCGAGGTTGGCGAGGAAGGACTCGACGGTTCCGGAGGTGTCGGCGACCTGCTCGGCGAGCAGCTCCAGACGCACGATCTCATGGGCCTTGGCGGCGCCCGCGGAGGCGAGCTCGCTGGGCTCGGTGAGGTCGCCGGGGAGGCCGGTGTCGACGAGGTACGTCGTGATGCCGCTGCCGCGCAGGAGCCGGCGGCCGGACTCCAGGACGCCCAGCTCGCGGCGGCGGGCCAGATAGCGGGCGGGGGCGCAGTGGGGTTCCAGGCCGAGCAGGGGCGGGCACCAGCGCCGTACGGCAAAGCCGGTCTGGGTGTCGAAGAGGGTGGTGCCGGGGGCGGGTGGGCCCTCGGTGCGGGAGAGGTGGGCCTCGAAGGTGCCGAGGCCCAGCTCTGTGCGGAGCACTCCGTGGCAGTACTGGTCCACTAGGGACGGCGTTTCGATCATCCGGGCCTCCCGGTGTGGACCCTGTTGCTCTCAAGGGTCCTAACGGGTGAACCGGGTTGAGGTCGCGGTCCCGTGGTGGAGTGCCTGTGTGGTTCGGCGAGTGCGGGCTGTGTGTGGTTGCTCGCGCCCACGCGGCGGAGCCGCAAATAGATACAGCCCCGCGCCCCCAAACAATAAGGCCGGCTACTCAGCCGTTCTTTGGACCGCCCACCTGGATGCCCGCCATGCGGGACCACTCGTAGCGGCCCGTCTTGACCTTGGCCGCGAATTCGCCGTCGAAGGACTCGTGGCGGGTGATGCCCGACTTCTCCACCGCCTGCTCGGCGATCTCGAACGAGGGGGCCACCAGGTCGCCCCAGTCGCCGTCCTCGCCGACGAGGACGATGCGGGCGCCGCGTTCGCCGAGGTAGGCGATCTGGCCCTCGGCGCCGCCGTGGGTCTTGGAGAAGGTGCTGATCTGCTTGGCGAGCCGGGCGACCTTGCGCTCGGCCTTCGGGTCAACCTGCTGCGTGTCTGCCATGGTCAGGATGCTACTCACGAGTAGATCCACTGGCGAGGGGAGGGCCCTGTGATGTACGTCAGCGCAGGAACGGGTCGACCGCGACGGCCACGAACAGGATCGACACATAGGTGATCGACCAGTGGAAGAGGCGCATCTCCTTGAGCTTGGCGCCCGTCACCTCGGCCTTGGCCCGGTTCTGCAGGCCGTGTGCCTCCCAGAGCCAGAAGCCGCCGGCCAGCAGGGCGACCGCCGTGTAGAACCAGCCCGTGTAGCCGAGCGGGGTCAGCAGGAGCGAGACGGCGACCATGACCCAGCTGTAGATCACGATCTGCTTGGCGACCACCTTGTTGGAGGCGACCACCGGCAGCATCGGCACGCCCACGCGCGCGTAGTCCTCTTTCACCTTCATCGACAGCGGCCAGTAGTGCGGCGGCGTCCAGAAGAACATGACGAGGAACAGGATGATCGGCGCCCACGACATGGAGTTCGTGACCGAGGACCAGCCGATCAGCACGGGCAGACAGCCGGCGATGCCGCCCCAGACGATGTTCTGGGAGGTACGGCGCTTGAGGATCATCGTGTAGACGACGACGTAGAAGAGGAGCGCGCCGAGGGAGAGCCAGGCCGAGAGCCAGTTGACCGCGAGGCCGAACAGCAGTGTCGAGACGACGGCCAGGGTGATGCCGAAGGCCAGGCACTCGCGCGGGCTGACCATGCCGGTGACCAGCGGGCGCTGCGAGGTGCGGTCCATCAGCGCGTCGATGTCGCGGTCGATGTACATGTTGAGAGCGTTGGCGCCGCCCGCCGACAGGTAACCGCCGACACAGGTCAGCAGCACCAGCGTCAGGTCGGGCACCCCCTGCTGCGCCAGGAACATCACCGGAACCGTGGTGATCAGCAGCAGCTCGATGATCCGCGGCTTGGTGAGAGCCACGAACGCCATGACACGGGCCCCGAGCGGCCGGTGGGCCGGGCTCTGGTCCGTCCCGGTCATCCCCGCTGGACGGGATTCAACGGCCGTCACGCACACCCCTACAGAGACATCCCAGCAAGCCTCAGCCGTGTGAAGTCCCGGTAAAGGCTCGCGCGTACCACGCCACTTTAGACGTTGCCCAGAGTCGGACATTCGCGGGGGTCGGGTCGTGTTGAGGGGAGGGTTCCGACGGGCGCGTTCAAGCTCGATTGAGCACCCGGATGAGCGGCTCCGTATTCACTTGCCAAATGCGGTACGGCCCAGTCAGGAGGCGGATCCGGATGAGCCCCGGCACTCTGGAGTGACTCGAAAAAACGCACGTCCCACGGGGGTAGGCTCGACTGCGGCCGGTGCGCGCCCCGATACACCGGCATCCGACATGTGGAGAGGAGCCCTGACCCAGGGTGAGCACCAAGCCGACCACCACAGACCTCGAGTGGACCGAGTTGGACCAGCGGTCCGTCGACACCGCGCGTGTCCTGGCCGCCGATGCCGTACAGAAGGTCGGTAACGGCCATCCGGGTACGGCGATGAGCCTGGCGCCTGCCGCCTACACCCTCTTCCAGAAGGTGATGCGGCACGACCCGGCGGACGCCGACTGGGTCGGGCGGGACCGCTTCGTGCTGTCCGCCGGGCACTCGTCCCTGACCCTCTACACCCAGCTGTACCTGGCCGGTTTCGGCCTGGAGCTGGACGACCTGAAGTCCTTCCGCACGTGGGGATCGAAGACCCCGGGCCACCCCGAGTACGGGCACACGACCGGTGTGGAGACCACGACCGGCCCGCTGGGACAGGGTGTCGCGAACGCAGTGGGCATGGCGATGGCCGCCCGCTACGAGCGGGGTCTGTTCGACCCGGAGGCCGCCGAGGGCGAGTCCCCCTTCGACCACTTCGTCTACTGCGTCGCCGGTGACGGCTGTCTGCAGGAGGGCATCTCCGCCGAGGCCTCGTCGATGGCGGGCCACCAGAAGCTGGGCAACCTGATCCTGCTGTGGGACGACAACCACATCTCGATCGAGGGCGACACCGAGACGGCCGTGTCCGAGGACACGGTGAAGCGGTACGAGGCGTACGGCTGGCACGTGCAGCGGGTGGCCCCGAAGCCGGACGGCGACCTGGACCCGCACGCGCTCTACGACGCGATCGAGGCGGCCAAGGCGGTCACCGACCGGCCGTCGTTCATCGCGATGCGCTCGATCATCGCCTGGCCCGCCCCGAACGCGCAGAACACCGAGGCCGCGCACGGCTCGGCGCTGGGCGACGACGAGGTGGCCGCGACCAAGCGCGTGCTGGGCTTCGACCCGGAGCAGAGCTTCGAGGTCTCCGACGAGGTCATCACGCACACCCGCAAGGCGCTGGAGCGGGGCCAGGCGGCCCGGGCCGTGTGGGAGAAGGCGTACCAGCAGTGGCGGGACAACAACCCCGAGCGCGCCGCCGAGTACGACCGGATCGCCAAGGGCGAGCTGCCCACCGGCTGGGAGGAGAAGATCCCGGTCTTCGAGGTCGGCAAGGGCGTGGCCACGCGTGCCGCCTCCGGCAAGGTGCTGCAGGCCCTCGGCGGGGTCATCCCGGAGCTGTGGGGCGGCTCGGCCGACCTGGCCGGCTCCAACAACACCACGATCGACAAGACCAGCTCCTTCCTCCCGGCGGACAACCCGCTGCCGGAGGCGAACCCGTACGGCCGCACGATCCACTTCGGTATCCGTGAGCACGCGATGGCCGCCGAGATGAACGGCATCGCGCTGCACGGCAACACCCGGATCTACGGCGGCACCTTCCTGGTCTTCTCCGACTACATGCGCAACGCGGTGCGGCTGTCGGCGCTGATGCACCTGCCGGTGACGTACGTGTGGACGCACGACTCCATCGGCCTGGGCGAGGACGGCCCGACCCACCAGCCGGTCGAGCACCTGGCCGCGCTGCGGGCGATCCCGGGCCTGAACCTGGTGCGCCCGGCGGACGCCAACGAGACCGCGATCGCCTGGCGCGAGATCCTCAAGCGCTGGACGAAGGAGTTCGGCAAGGGGCAGCCGCACGGTCTGGCGCTGACGCGTCAGGGTGTGCCGACGTACGAGCCCAACGAGGATGCCGCCAAGGGCGGTTACGTCCTGTTCGAGGCCGAGGGCGGCGAGCCCGAGGTCGTTCTCATCGCCACCGGCTCGGAGGTGCACGTCGCTGTCGAGGCGCGCGAGCAGCTCCAGGGCGCCGGCGTGCCCACGCGCGTGGTGTCCATGCCGTCGGTGGAGTGGTTCGAGCAGCAGGACCAGGGGTACCGGGACAGCGTCCTTCCGCCGGCCGTGAAGGCTCGCGTGGCGGTCGAGGCCGGTATCGGACTGACCTGGCACAAGTACGTCGGGGACGCCGGCCGCATCGTTTCCCTGGAGCACTTCGGTGCTTCGGCCGACGGCAAGGTCCTTTTCCGCGAGTTCGGCTTCACTGCCGAGAACGTGGCCGCCGCCGCCCGGGAATCGATCGCCGCAGCTCAGCGCTGACGCTCATATACGACACGTAGGAGATGGAATTTCCATGACAGACGCACTCAAGCGCCTCTCCGAGGAAGGCGTCGCGATCTGGCTGGACGACCTGTCGCGCAAGCGGATCACGTCCGGCAACCTCGCCGAGCTGATCGACCAGCAGCACGTCGTGGGCGTCACCACCAATCCGACGATCTTCCAGAAGGCGATCTCCGAGGGTGACGGCTACGACCAGCAGCTGTCGGACCTCGCCGCCCGCAAGGTCAGCGTCGAAGAGGCCATCCGCATGATCACCACGGCGGACGTCCGCGACGCCGCCGACATCCTGCGCCCGGTCTTCGACGCCACCGACGGCCAGGACGGCCGGGTGTCGATCGAGGTCGACCCGCGTCTCGCCCACAACACCAAGGCGACGGTCGCCGAGGCCCGGCAGCTGGCCTGGCTGGTGGACCGCCCCAACACGCTGATCAAGATCCCGGCCACCAAGGCGGGTCTGCCGGGCATCACCGAGACGATCGGCACCGGCATCAGCGTCAACGTCACGCTGATCTTCTCGCTGGAGCGCTACCGCGAGGTGATGGACGCCTACCTGACCGGTCTGGAGAAGGCCAAGGCCAAGGGCCTGGACCTGTCCAAGATCCACTCGGTGGCGTCCTTCTTCGTCTCGCGCGTCGACACCGAGATCGACAAGCGCATCGACGCCCTGGGCACTCCCGAGGCCAAGGCGCTGCGCGGCAAGGCCGCCATCGCCAACGCCCGGCTCGCCTACCAGGCGTACGAGGAGGTCTTCTCGAGCGACCGCTGGAGCGCGCTGGAGCGTGCGGGCGCCAACAAGCAGCGTCCGCTGTGGGCCTCCACCGGTGTGAAGGACAAGGCGTACAAGTCCACCCTGTACGTCGACGAGCTGGTCGCGCCGAACACGGTGAACACCATGCCGGAGGCGACCCTGTACGCCACGGAGGAGCACGGCGAGATCACCGGCAACACCCTCGCCGGCACGTACGAGCAGGCCCGTGCCGACCTCGACGCGGTCGAGCAGCTCGGGATCAAGTACGACGACGTGGTCCAGCTGCTGGAGGACGAGGGCGTCGACAAGTTCGAGGCGTCCTGGACCGACCTGCTGAAGTCGACCGAGGCCGAGCTCAAGCGCCTCGCCCCCTCGGAGGGCTGAACAGGTGTCGAGCAGCAATCCGCTGCGTGACCCCGCGGACCGACGGCTCCCGCGTATCGCGGGGCCGTCGGGCCTGGTCATCTTCGGCGTCACGGGCGACCTCTCGCGCAAGAAGCTCATGCCCGCCGTGTACGACCTCGCCAACCGGGGTCTGCTGCCGCCGGGCTTCTCGCTGGTGGGCTTCGCGCGCCGTGAGTGGGCGCACGAGGACTTCGCGCAGGAGGTCCACGACGCGGTCAAGGAGCATGCCCGCACGCCCTTCCGCGAGGAGGTCTGGCAGCAGCTCATCCAGGGCATGCGCTTCGTGCAGGGCACGTTCGACGACGACGACGCGTTCGAGCGGCTGCGCTCCACGATCGAGGAGCTGGACAAGGCCCAGGGCACGGGCGGCAACTTCGCCTTCTACCTCTCCGTGCCGCCGAAGTCCTTCCCGGTGGTCATCCAGCAGCTGAAGAAGCACCAGCTGGCCGACCAGCAGGGCGGCTCCTGGCGGCGCGCGGTCATCGAGAAGCCGTTCGGTCACGACCTGAAGTCGGCCGAGGAACTCAACAAGGTCGTCCACGAGGTGTTCGCACCGGAGCAGGTCTTCCGGATCGACCACTACCTCGGCAAGGAGACCGTCCAGAACATCCTGGCGCTGCGCTTCGCCAACACGATGTTCGAGCCGATCTGGAACCGGTCCCTCGTGGACCATGTGCAGATCACCATGGCCGAGGACATCGGCATCGGCGGCCGGGCCGGGTACTACGACGGCATCGGCGCCGCCCGTGACGTCATCCAGAACCATCTGCTCCAGCTGCTGGCGCTCACCGCCATGGAGGAGCCGGCCTCGTTCGACGCGGACGCGCTGGCCGCCGAGAAGACCAAGGTGCTCGGCGCCGTACGGCTGCCGAAGGACATGGGCCGGGACACCGTGCGCGGCCAGTACTCGGCCGGCTGGCAGGGCGGCGAGAAGGTGATCGGCTATCTGGACGAGGACGGCATCGACGCCTCGTCGAAGACCGACACCTACGCCGCGATCAAGCTGGAGATCGACAACCGCCGCTGGGCGGGTGTCCCCTTCTATCTGCGCACCGGAAAGCGGCTCGGCCGCCGGGTGACGGAGATCGCGGTCGTCTTCCAGCGGGCCCCGCACTCCCCCTTCGACACGACGGCCACCGAGGAGCTGGGCTCCAACGCGATCGTCATCCGCGTCCAGCCGGACGAGGGCGTGACGGTCCGCTTCGGCTCGAAGGTTCCCGGCACGTCGATGGAGATCCGGGACGTGTCCATGGACTTCGCGTACGGCGAGTCCTTCACGGAGTCCAGCCCGGAGGCGTACGAGCGTCTCATCCTGGACGTTCTCCTCGGCGACTCGAACCTCTTCCCGCGCACCGAGGAGGTCGAGCTGTCCTGGAAGATCCTCGACCCGATCGAGGAGTACTGGGACGAGCACGGCAAGCCCGCCCAGTACCCGGCCGGTACCTGGGGGCCCGTCGAGGCGGACGAAATGCTCGAGCGAGACGGACGGAGCTGGCGCCGGCCATGAAGACAGACCTGACGGACACCACCGCCAGCAAGATCAACAAGGCGCTGGTGCAGGGCCGCCGGGCGATCGGCACCCCTGCGGTCGGCATGGTGCTCACGCTGGTCATCGTGACGGACGAGGAGAACGCGTACGACGCGCTGAAGGCGGCGAACGACGCCTCGCACGAGCATCCCTCGCGCACGCTCGTGGTCATCAAGCGTGTCTCCCGTTCGCCCCGCGACCGTACGCAGTCCCGCCTCGACGCGGAGGTCCGGCTGGGCGCGGACGCCGGCTCGGGCGAGACGGTGGTGCTCCGCCTGTACGGGGAGGTGGCCGACCACGCCCAGTCGGTGGTGCTGCCGCTGCTGCTGCCGGACGCCCCGGTGGTGGTGTGGTGGCCGGTGAACGCGCCGCTCGACCCGGCGAAGGACCCCCTGGGTGCCCTCGCTCAGCGCCGTGTCACCGACACCTACGCCTCCGAGCAGCCGGTTCGGGACCTGGCGGCCCGGTCCGGGACTTACACCCCCGGCGACACGGACCTGTCCTGGACCCGCATCACGCCCTGGCGTTCCATGCTGGCGGCGGCCCTCGACCAGGTCACCTGCGAGGTCAGGGCTGTCGAGGTGGAGGGCGAGGAGTTCAACCCGAGCTGCGAGCTGCTGGCGATGTGGCTCGCGGACCGGCTGGACGTCCCCGTGAAGCGGTCGCTGTCCAGCGGCCCCGGTCTGACGGCGGTCCGGATGGACACCAACTGCGGCCCGATCAAGCTGGACCGCGCGGACGGCTCCCTGGCCACGCTCTCCATCGACGGCCAGCCGGACCGCGGTGTGGCGCTCAAGCGCCGGGACACGGCCGAGCTGATAGCGGAGGAGCTGCGACGGCTGGACCCGGACGACACGTACGCGTCGGCCCTGCGGTACGGGGTGGACCGGCTGAAGTCCTCCTGGTCGGCTCCGGCGCCGCGGCCTGCGGCGGAGGAACCGGTGGCCAAGGAAGAGCCGGTGACCAAAGGAGAGCCCAAAAGTGGCGAGCGGGCAGCGCTCGCGATCCCCGCTCCCGTCGAAAGGGCTGCGAAAGCACCCGCTGCGGAAGCGACGGCGCAGGAACCGGTGAAGCAGGAGCCGCCCGCGCTGGAACCGGTACGGAAGGCGACGACGAAGTGAGGGCTACGACGAAGTGAGTACGGCACCGCAGCTGGTCGTGCACCGCGACAAGGAGCTGATGGCGCAGGCCGCGGCGGCCCGGCTGATCACGAAGATCGTGGACGCGCAGGCCTCCCGGGGCTCGGCGTCCGTGGTCCTCACGGGCGGCCGCAACGGCAACGGCCTGCTGGCCGCACTGGCCGCGGCGCCCGCTCGGGACGCCGTCGACTGGAGTCGGCTCGACCTCTGGTGGGGCGACGAGCGGTTCCTGCCCGAGGGCGACCCGGAGCGCAACATCACGCAGGCGAGGGAGGCACTGCTGGACGCGGTGCCGCTCGATCCGAAGCGGGTGCACGCGATGCCCGCGTCGGACGGGCCACACGGCGCCGACGTGGACGCGGCGGCGGCCGCGTACGCGGAGGAACTGGCGCGGGCGTCGGGCCCGGAGAACCACGGCCCGGTGCCGACGTTCGACGTGCTGATGCTCGGCGTGGGCCCGGACACGCATGTCGCCTCGCTGTTCCCGGAGTTGCCGGCGGTGCGCGAGACGGACCGTACGGTCGTGGGTGTCCACGGCGCGCCCAAGCCGCCGCCGACCCGGGTGACGCTGACGTTGCCGGCGATCCGGGCGGCCCGGGAGGTGTGGCTCCTGGCCGCGGGCGAGGACAAGGCGCAGGCGGCGGCGATCGCGCTGTCGGGCGCGGGCGAGATCCAGGCCCCGGCGGCGGGGGCGTACGGCCGCAGCCGGACACTGTGGCTGCTGGACGGGGCGGCGGCGTCGCAACTGCCGCGTTCGTTGTATCCGCCGGCTTCGGCCTGAGGTACCAGGGGGCTCCGCCCCCATGACC
>NZ_JBSHKH010000146.1:0-19976 GCF_053643595.1 Streptomyces sp. NPDC055506
CGCAGGTTCAAATCCTGTCCCCGCTACTGAAGGCCGAGGGCCGGAATCCGAAAGGATTCCGGCCCTCGGTGTTTTCCGGATTTCCACACCCTGGTTACTGCCCGTGAGCGAAGCGCACCGCTCCGCAGAGCAACTGACGCACCGTCAATACCCAGCAGTCACTTGCGGAGCGGGCAACTCGCCCGATTTAAGCCGGTCATGGCAGGTAAGTCCGCACGAAAAAGGTTAATGATCAAGCGGAATCGCTGGAATCCAAACCCCGGGTCTATTAACGTTCGATAACGCAGCGCGGTCGTCCCAGCCGTCACAGAAGGCGGCTCCGTGCGCACGCGCCGAATCCCGAAAGGGAACCGGGGAACCACCACTTGGGGTGAATCGGGCGTAAACCGCCGTGGAAGCACGGTTGTTATACGCGCGTAGGAGACCTTCCTGCTCCGAACCCGTCAGCTAACCCGGTAGGCGAGAAGGAAGGAAAGGAGTACGCCCACGTGGCGTCCAACCGGCCTGCCCCCGCGGCCCCGTTCGCGCGGAACCAGCGCGACACCGAGACTTTCGGCTACGGCGGTCAGCGCACCGACGAGGGCCCGTTCCAGGAGTGGAACCCCACCGAGGAATCCATCCGTCCCGTCCGTGGCCGGCATCGCGTCACCAAGCAGCGCGGCGGAGGTCTCGCCCGCAGCTCCACCGTCCTGGGCGTCGGCGTCATAGCCGCCGTGGGCGCCGGCGGCATGGCCAGCGCCCAGACCGGCAAGCCGCCGGTTTCCATCTCCGTGCCGGACCTGCCCTCGGTGGGTTCCCTCATCTCGGACGACGACACCCCCGCGGGCTCCGCGACTCCGCTCAGCAGCCTCGGCACGACGACCGTGGCCGACACCGAGGAGTCCTCCGGCGCCGGCGAGGCGCTGCGCGCCCGGATCATGGCCCAGGTCGAGCACCAGCAGGACCAGATCGACACCAAGGCCGCGCAGGACGCCGCCGACGCCGCCGAGAAGGCGGCCGCGGAAGCCGTCGCCAAGGCGGAGGAAGAGGCCAAGGCCAAGGCCGCCGAGGCCAAGAGGAAGGCGGAGGAGGAGGCCAAGAAGAAGGCCGAGGCCGAGCGGCTCGCCGCCCTCGCCAAGCAGTTCACGCTGCCGACCTCCTCGTACACCATCACCTCCAGCTTCGGCCAGGCCGGCGCCTACTGGTCCTCCGGCTACCACACCGGTCTCGACTTCGCCGCTCCCACGGGCACGCCGATCAAGGCGGTGCACAGCGGCACCATCACAGAGGCGGGCTGGAACGGCTCGTACGGCTACAAGACGGTCCTCACCCTCGATGACGGCACGGAGATCTGGTACGCGCACCAGTCCTCCATCGGCGTCAGCGTCGGCCAGAAGGTCAGCACGGGCGATGTCATCGGCCGCGTCGGCGCCACCGGCAATGTCACCGGTGCCCATCTGCACCTCGAAGTTCACTCCGGCGGTTCCGGCAGCGGGATCGACCCGATGGCGTGGCTGCGGGGCAAGGGCCTGAACCCGTAGGCGCCACAAGCCAGTCGAAACACCGGCAGCCCTGACGACGACCCCCCGACGTCAGGGCTGCCGGTCTCCGACGGTGCGCTTGCCCTGTATGCGGCGGGGGCGTTTACAGGACCTTTGCGTCTGACCCGGAATGAGCCGATCCGGCACGGCCGTTGACGAGAGGCATGACTTCTCTTCGCAAGCTCGGCTCCTCCGACCTCGAGATCTTCCCGCTCGCCCTCGGCGGCAACGTCTTCGGCTGGACCGCCGACGAAGCCCAGTCCTTCGCCGTGCTCGACGCGTACACCGCCGCCGGCGGCAACTTCGTCGACACCGCCGACGTCTACTCGGCGTGGGTCGACGGCAACCAGGGGGGCGAGTCCGAGACGGTCCTCGGCAAGTGGCTTCAGGCGCGCGGCAACCGCGCCGATGTCGTCGTCGCCACGAAGGTCAGCCAGCACCCCGAGTTCCAGGGCCTGTCGGCCGCCAACATCAAGGCCGCCGCGGACGCCTCGCTGAGCCGTCTGCGCACCGACTACATCGACCTCTACTACACCCACTTCGACCGGCCCGACGTGCCGGTGGAGGAGATCATCGGGGCGTTCGACGAGTTGGTGAAGGCCGGGAAGGTGCGGCACATCGCCGCCTCCAACATCTCGGCGGAACGGCTGCGGGCCTCCCTGGAGTTCTCCGACCGCGAGGGCCTCGCCCGCTATGTGGCGCTCCAGCCCCACTACAACCTGGTCTCCCGCGACACCTACGAGGGCGAGCTCCAGGACCTCGCCGAGCGCTCCGGCCTGGCGGCCGTCCCGTACTACGCGCTCGCGTCCGGCTTCCTCACCGGCAAGTACCGGCCCGGTACGGCCGTCGACAGCGCGCGGGCCGGCGGTGCCGCCAAGCACCTGGAGACCGAGCGGGGCCGCCGGGTCCTCGACGCCCTCGACGAGATAGCCGCGGCCCACGACGTCCCCGTCGCCACGGTCGCCCTGGCCTGGCTCGCGGCCCGGCCGACGGTGGCCGCGCCGATCGCGTCCGCACGGACGGTGGAACAGCTGCCGGCGCTGCTCGGTGTCGGGGAGCTCACGCTGACAGAGGCGGAGGTGAGCCGGCTCACGGAGGCCTCGGCCTGAGCGGCAGCCGCGGCCGGTGAGGCGGGGCTTCGGCCTGCCCGGTGAGCACGCGCGCCATCCGCTCCACCGGGGTACGTGCCCGGCTCCCGGGCGAGGCGAAACAGCCGCGCCGATCGGCCAGGCCCGGGGCCGGCGGTCGACCGGTCCTCGTTGCCGGCGGCAGCGCCTCGGCCCCGGGCCGGCGGATGCCTGGGCTCGTTGCCCGGGGTTGGGCTCGTTGCCCGGGGTTGTGGCCGACCGCCGTGGGCACGCGCCGCCGCAACCGGTCCGAGCGGCGCCACGGCCGCGCGCCCGGCACCGGACCGACCGACCGACGCCCGGCCTCGGGCGTCCCGGCACGCGCTGCCGCGACCGGCCTCGTTGCCCGCGGCAGCGTCCCGGCCCGGGCGCCACGGCCGCAGCGCCCGGCACCGGGCCAACGGACGCCAGGCCTCGTCGCCTGCGGGCTGTCGGCTGGCGTCTCCGCTACGACCGGTACGGGTTGTACGCGGGGTACGGCGTCGTCGGGGCGGAGTACTGCGTCGTCGGGTGGCCGTACCCGTATGCCCCGTACAGCGGCCAGGGCGGGGCCGCCACCGGTACGGGAGGGGCCGTGATCCGCGCCGCGTGGTCCAGCGCGGGGCGGGCGGCCTCCCGGCGCCGCCACAGTTCCTCCAGGAGCTCCCGCTCCCGTACGACGAAGTCGGCACCGGCGCGGCCGCGGCGGCCCCGGTGCCGCAGGAACGCCAGAGACGTCGCGTAGGACTCGTACTGCGCCACCGCCCGCGCCGCGGTCTTCCCCGCGTGGTCGCGGGCGTACTGGCGGGCGATCCGCCGGGCCCGCATCGAGCCGAGCGCGTACGGCTCGGCCGGAGTCAGCCAGCCGGCGACGGCGTACGCGGGCAGCTCCGCCCGTACGGTCCTCAGCTCCCGCTGCCGGGTCCAGATCACCAGCCACGTCAGCAGCCCGAAGATGGGCACCATGAACGCCGCGTACACGGCGAAGAACCCGTACTCGCCGAACGCCGACGAGCCGTTCCACATCGCGTGCATGCCCATCGCGAGCAGCAGCCCGGAGAGCGGGAAGGCGACGCGGCGGATGTGCTGGCGGTCCGCAGCGAGCGCGGAGATGCCGAAGCCGATGCCCGTGAGGACCGTGAAGAGCGGGTGCGCGAACGGCGACATGACGATCCGCACGAAGAAGGTCGCCGCCGTGACGGAGGCGATGCCCGTGTGCCCGGCGAGCTGGTCGGTGCCGAAGGCCATGCCCAGGTAGAGGATGTTCTCCGTGAACGCGAAGCCGGTGGCCGTGACGCCGGCTATGACGACTCCGTCGACGATGCCGGTGAAGTCACGCCGCCGGAAGAGGAAGACCAGTAAAACGGCCGCCGCCTTGGCCGACTCCTCGACCACCGGCGCGATGACGGTCGCGCCGAGCGTGTCCGCGCTCGTCGGGTCCGCGGTCGCCGTCGCTATCCACTGGGTCGCGAAGCTGTTGGCGACGATCGCTATCAGCGCCGCCGCGCAGGCGCCCCAGGCGAAGGAGAACAACAGGTTCCGCCAGGGGCCCGGTTCGACCCGGTCCAGCCAGCGGAACGCGGCTATGAGCAGGGGCACCGGAAGCACGGCCAGCCCGAGCCCGACCAGGAACCCCTCCGTGCCGGTCTCCTCGCGGACCAGGGCCAGGATGACGAGGCCGGAGATCACGAGGAGCGTGGACAGCGCGCCGTAGCGCACCCAGGCGCGCTGCCACCAGTGGGCGTGCCGCAGGCCGGCGGTGGAGGTGCCGGTGAGGGGCACGCCGTCGGCGGGACCGCTGGGGTACGACGGGTGTGGGGGGCAGGTGGCCACGGCATTGACCCTAACGACGGATGGGCGCTGTCCGCAGGCGGAAGAAACCGGGGGCGGTCAGGCGCCGGCGGGGGGCTGGTCCACGTGCTGTACGCGACGGAAGAGGAGGTCGTTCACGACATGTCCTTTGTCCAGTCCCTGGCCCTCGAAACGGGTCAGCGGACGGAAGTCGGGACGGGGCGCGAAACCGCCGTCCGCCTGCGTGTTCTCGAAGTCGGGGTGTGCGGTGAGGACCTCGAGCATCTGCTCGGCGTACGGCTCCCAGTCGGTGGCGCAGTGCACGGTCCCGCCGGGCTTGAGGCGGGTCGCGGCGAGGGTCAGGAAGTCGGGCTGGATGAGCCTGCGCTTGTGGTGCCGCTTCTTGGGCCAGGGGTCGGGGAAGTAGACGCGCAGGCCGTCGAGGGAGTCCGGGGCGAGCATCTCGCGGAGCAGGATGATCGCGTCGCCGTTCGCGACCCGGATGTTGGACATGCCGTTCCGGTCGGCGAGATTGAGCAGATTGCCCTGGCCGGGGGTGTGGACGTCGACGGCGAGGATGTTGGTGCGGGGGTCGGCGGCGGCCATCCGGGCGGTCGCCTCGCCCATGCCGAAGCCGATCTCCAGGACGACGGGGTTGTCGTTGCCGAACAGGTCGGCGAGGTCGAGCCCCGGGTGCCCGTCGATGTCCAGTCCCCACTTGGGCCACAACCGCTGCAGCGCGTCCGCCTGCCCCGCGGTCACCCGGCTCCGCCGCGGCTGAAAACTCCGGATCCGCCGCTCGAAGTGCGACCCGGCGGGATCGGCCTTCGGCCCGTCGGGAAAGCGCGGCTCACCCTTGGCCCGCGTGTGCCGGATGGACACACCGGGCGCGTGGTCGGGGTGCTCGCCACCGGGGGTGGTGGGCTGGGGGCTTTCGGGGGTGTTAACGGAGTCAGACACAGTGAGGCCGATTTTACGGCCCTCGCCTAGCTGCGGGCATGCGTGCCTCCCCCAGTGCCTTAAGGGCCTGGGAGGTGCCCCCAGGGCGGCACGGGTGGGCGCAGCGTCACCCCGCGCCGCCGGGCTGCGGCCCCACCCGCCCTCAGCACCGACGTCGAGCACCTGACAACCATCAGGGGCACAAGTCACAGCCCACTCAACGCCCTCCGCGCCACCTCCCGCCCGATCGGCAAGGACGCCGTAGCCGCAGGAGACGGCGCGTTCAGCACATGCACCGTGCGAGCCCCCTCGCGGATCAGGAAGTCGTCCACCAGCGTGCCGTCACGCAGCACGGCCTGGGCCCGTACTCCCGCCGCCGTCGGCACCAGGTCCTCCTCGGACACCCCGGGCAACAGCCTGCCCACCGCGTCCGTGAACGCCGCCTTGGACAGCGATCGCCGCAGCTCACCCGCCCCGTACCGCCAGTGCCGGCGCGCGATCCGCCAGGAGCCCGGCCAGGCCAGGGTCGACCCCAGCTCGCGCCAGCGGACCGTGCCCCAGCCGTACCCTTCGCGGGCCAGGGCCGGCACCGCGTTGGGCCCGACGTGCACACCGCCGTCGATGCCGCGCGTGAGATGCACCCCGAGGAACGGGAACGCCGGGTCGGGGACGGGGTAGACCAGGCCCCGTACGAGCTCCGGACGGGCGAGCTCGTAGTACTCGCCCCGGAACGGCACGATCTGGACGTCCGGGTCGTCCCCGGTCAGCCGGGCGATCTCGTCGCTGTACAGGCCCGCGCAGTTCACCAGGATCCGGCCGCGCACCACGTCCCCGGCCGAGGTGAGCGCGGCGACGCCCAGCTCGGGGCGGCGGTCGACGCGCACGACCCGGGTGCCGTAGCGGATCTCCGCGCCGGAGCCGTGGGCCAGCTGGCGGGCGACCGCGACGAAGTCGCAGATGCCGGTCGTGCCGACGTGTATGGCGGCGAGGCCCCGCACCTCCGGCTCGTACTCCGTGATCTGGGCCGCGCACAGCTCCCGCACCGGGATCCCGTTCTCCCGGCCGCGCTGCACGAGCGCGTGCAGACGGGGCAGCTCGGCGCGGTCGGTCGCGACGATCAGCTTGCCGGTGACGGAGTGCGCGATGCCGTACTCGGCGCAGAACTTGACCATCTCGGCGGCGCCCCGCACCGCGTAGCGCGCCTTGAGGGAGCCGGGGCGGTAGTAGACACCGCTGTGGATGACGCCGCTGTTGCGGCCGGTCTGGTGCCGGGCGGGGCCCGGTTCCTTCTCCAGCACCGTGACACGTGTGCCCGGTGCGGCGCGTGTGATCGCGTACGCCGTCGACAGACCGACGATCCCACCGCCGATCACCAGCACGTCACAGTCGTAGGCGAACCGCACGAGCACCACCTCCCACCTCGATAGTGCACTGCGCCACTGACATCGCCTTCAAACGCGCGGACGGCGGCGATCACGCCGCTCAGGCGGGAGCCACGAGCAGCGGCCGGGCACGCTCACGGAGCTCCACCACCCGCGGCTCGTCCCCGTACGGCTCCAGCCGGTGAAGAAGATCCTTCACGTACTCCGTGGTCCGGGCGGACGAGATACGTCCGGCGACCTCCACCGCCCGCACCCCCTGCTCGCACGCCGCGTCCAGGTTTCCCGACTCCAGTTCGGCCACGGCCGAGACGACGAGGCGCAGACCGTGCGAGCGGACGAACTCCTCCGTCGGCTTCGAGAGCGCCTGCTCGGTGAAGCGGCGGACCTGGCGGGGCGCCTTCAGATCGCGGTAGCACTCGGCCGCGTCGGCGGCGAAACGGTCGTAGGAGTAGAAGCCGAGCCAGCTCGGGTCGTTGTCGCCGGGACGGGCGCGCTCCAGCCAGCTCTCGGCCGCCTTCAGGGCGCCGCCGGCCGCCGGGGCGTCACTCGCGCGGGCGTGCGCGCGTGCCTCGACGAGGCGGAAGAAGCTCATGGTGCGGGCCGTCGCCAGTCCGCGGTTGCGTTCCAGGGCGGCCTGGGCGAGGTCGACGCCCTCGTCACCGAAGCCGCGGTAGGTGGCCTGGAGGGACATGGAGGCCAGGACGTAGCCCCCGAGGGGGACGTCCGCCGCCGCCCGGGCGAGGCGCAGGGCCTGGATGTAGTAGCGCTGGGCCGCTTCCTGCTGGCCGGTGTCGAAGGCCATCCAGCCCGCGAGCCGGGTGAGTTCCGCGGAGGCGCCGAAGAGGGCCCGGCCGACCTCGTCGGAGTAGGAGCCGAGCAGCAGGGGGGCGGCCTCCACCCTTAAGCACTCGGGGACCATCGACGAACGCCAGTCGCCGCCGCCGTACTTGGAGTCCCAGCGCCGCGCGTCCTCGGCGGCCTCCCGCAGCTTCTGCACATCGCTGTGGCCGACTTTGAGCGGTGCGCCGGAGCCCTCGCCGGGGCCCACGTCACGCGCGACCGAACTGTCGGCCGGGGTTATCAGCCATCGTGAGGCGGGCGTCGCGTAGGCGCTCACCGCGAACGATCCGGCCAGCGACTGCCAGATGCCGCCGGTTCCGGCCCGGCGGCCGGCGAGGTCGAGGCGGTACAGCTCCGTCGCGGACCGCACCGCCTGGCCGACGTCCCGCGGGAAGGCGAGGCCGACTTCGGGCGCGGGGTCCGCGTCCGCCAGGCCGATCTCGTGGAGCGGCACCGGGCGGCCGAGTTTCTGGCCGATGGCCGCGGCGATGAGGTGCGGCGCCGCACCCTGCGGCACCATGCCCTTCGACACCCAGCGCGCCACCGACGTCTTGTCGTAGCGAAGCGTCAGACCGCGCTGGGCGCCGAGGTCGTTGACCCGCCGCGCGAGGCCCGCGTTGCTGATTCCCGCGAGGGCGAGAACGGCGCCGAGTTTCTCGTTCGGCCCGCGTTGCTCCCTGGACATGAGCCACCCCTCGACACAGACGGCTGCCGGCACTGGCATAACCACGCGGCATTCGTAAACCCAGCGTAGTTCGCCGCATCCCAAGCGTTAAGGGGCATTGTTCCGGTTGGCGGGATTGTGGTCCGTACTGAAGTGCGGTTCAGATACGGGCTGTTGCGGCGTGCTCCCACTGTGTGGCCGTGCGCCTGCCCGTGCGCTCTTCTCCAGCCATCGCGGGAGCGGTTCCATGGTCATTGCGTGGGTCGGCCCGCTGTACTGGATCCAGTGGGCTGGGGGACACCGCCGCCTACATCCCCGCGGGCGGCGGAACGGTCCGGGAGGCGTGCTCCGTCTCCCGGACTGCGCGATCGGGTGGTGGTACGCCAAGCCTGTACGGAGCGTGTTCGACGCTGTCCGCGTAACGGCGATTTGGCTGAAAATCGACCCCGCCGGTCGTGGGGTATCAGGGCTCCGACCACGGTACTTGAGGGCGCATCGGGCGTATTCGGGGCGCGTGTTGAGGGCGCATTCGCGCCGCAGTCGCAGGCGAGACGTGTCGCTGGGGCGCCTTGCGTCCCGGCCGTCTTTGCTGTGCAGGGGGCGTTCGGGGCGGTGCGGGTGTCGCCGCCGGGGCGCATTCGACGGAGCGCAAGCGGCGTCGGGGCCCTCTGGAGTGCTTCCTTCATGGCAGCATGGTGAACCGGTTCGTACGGTGCACTGGTTGTCCACAGCCTGTGGAGGCGGCGATGCGGTGGTTGGTGGGATGGAGCAGCACCGCCGCGGGAGCACTCGCTGCCGGTTCGGCGGGGGCGACGGGGCAGGACGGCGAGACCGTGCACCCGGTGGGTTCCCAACTCCTGTGGGGCGACCCCGATCCGCTGTGGGCGGTCGGCGACTGGCGCCCCGACGAGGTGCGGGTCGTGAAGGCCGACGACCAGACCCGTATCGCGGTCCTCGGCATCTGCGGTGCCACCGACGAGCAGCTGCGCGTCGCGCTGTTCGCCGCGCGTGGCGGGGCACTTCGGCATCTCACCGCCTGGCCGGGGAGCTACACCGCGATCGTGCAGGTCGGCCGGAGGCTCACCGTCTGCGGCGATCTCGCGGGCGCGCGGCCGGTGTTCCACACGCCCTGGGCCGGCGGCACGGCGTACGCGACGGCCGCGCTGCCGCTGGCCGACCTCATCGAGGCCAACCTCGACTTCGGGCACCTCGCCGCGCTGCTGGCCGCCCCTGACGTACCCGCCGCGCTGCACGACTCCACGCCGTACGACGGCGTGAAGCGCATTCCGCCGGGGCATGCCCTGATCCTGCGCGCCGGTGCGCGGGAGATCGCCGGGTACGAGCCCGTCGCCTCGCTCGCGGTGGCGGCGCCTCCGGCCGACCCCGACAGCGCGGTCGACGCCGTGCGGGACGCGCTCGTGGAGGCCGTACGGACCCGGCTGTCCGCGCCGCGGCACGTCCCCGGGGCGGACATAGATCCCGGCCCCGTGCCCGGCATGGGACCCGCCGAGCGGCGTGCCGCGCGCGGGATGCCCGTCCCGGGCATCGGGGCGGACCTGTCCGGCGGGCCGGCCTCGGGGACGCTGGCGCTGCTCGCCTCGGGGCTGCCCGGGATGCCGGGCACGGTGCTGGGGCACGGCACCGGCGCGGGGGAGCGGCTGCTGGCGGTCACGTTCAACGACCTCGCCGTGGCGGGGCAGGAGGCCGAGCTGGAGCGGGCGGGCGCGCTGGCGGCGAACCCGAGGCTGCACCACGTGGTCGTGGCGGGCGACGAGGAGACCCTCCCCTACGCCGACCTGGACGGTCCGCTGACCGACGAACCCGGGCCGTGCCTGGTGTCGGCGGCCCGGCACCGGGCACGGCTGGCGTCCGGCAGCGCGGACCACTTCACGGGCTACGGGGCCCGTCAGGTCCTGGACGCCCATCCGGCCCGGCTGGCCGACCTGCTGATGGACCGTCGGCGGCGCCATCTCGTGCGGCCGGTCGCCGCGCTGGCCAAGGCGGACGGATCGGTGCTGGTTCCCGCGCGCGTGTACGCGGCGGCGCGACGGCTGTCCCGTACGCCGTACCGCTCGGGTGTCGAGTCCCTGGCCGAGCGTCTGCTCGACCACCGGCCGGACGACGGCCTCGACACGCCCGGCGGCGCGGTGGAGGCCTCGCTCGCCGCTCTGACCTGGGGCAGACCCGGGCCGGCCGCGCGCTGGCTGACCGGTGAGGCACTCGCTGAAGTATCGGTTCGCCTTCAGGCGTCCACGCACCGGTCGGAGCTGGTGGGGCCGGGGCAGCGGCCGGGTGACTTCCGCGCGCGTGCGGCGCTGGCGCGGCACGCGGCGGACCTGCGGGTGCTGGAGCAGGCCGCGGAGATCCGCTTCCAGCGGCTGCACGCGCCCTTCCTCGACAACCAGGTCGTGCGCGCGGCCCGGGCACTGCCCGAGGCGTTGCGGGTACGGCCGGGGGCACGGGCGGCGGTCCTGCGTACGGTGCTGGAGGGGGCCGGAGTACGGGAGCTGCCGCCCGGGTGGGGCGTCCCGACCCAGGCGACCGAGGCGGCCGCGGCCCGAACGGGCCTCAGAGTGGCGGCGGACTCCCTGGTCACCCTGTTCGACACGCCCCTCCTGGCGGAAGCGGGCCTGGTCGAGGCCCGAGTCGTCCGCAAGGCCCTGCGCTCCGCGGCGGCCGGCGAACCCCTCCCCCTCGACGGCCTCGCCGACCTGGTCTCCCTCGAACTCTGGCTCCGCCGCCTCCTGGCCCGCCGCGGCACCTGCTGGACGGGCACACCTGCCCGCCAACGAGCGGTACCGGCGGGAATCGCGCCGCAGAGGGGGGCGTTGGGGGCGGGGGCCGGAGGGCGGCGGGTGTGATCAATACAGCTGGGCGCAGGTGAATCTCGACTCCGCCCAGTCCGCCAGGGCCACGTTGTCCAGAGCGCCGCGCGGTTCCACGACCAGCCGTACGGTGCTGCGGCCGGCGAGGTTCACATGGACGGGGACGGCCGGGTCCCCGCCCTCGACCAGCCCGGACCGCCACAGCCGGACCCCGTCGGCGTAGACGGAGAAGTACACCTTGCCGATCCTCAGCGTCAGGTCGTCCACACCGACGAGCGCGTCGTACGAGGAGCAGGACCGGTTCAGGTCGATGGTGACGGAGGAGCGGCCATGCACGGTGACGCCGTGCGTGTAGCGCTGGTCACCGACCGACATGCCGTACCGCTTCCAGACCCAGCTGCTCGCCCCGATCCGCATCTCGGGCTCGGTGCCGTCACCGCTGATGTCGTACGACAGTTCGCTCCACTGGTAGACGGCCGGGGCGGGCGGCGCCTCGGTCGGGGGCGGTGTGGGCGTGGGTGCCGGGGGCGGTGTCGGCCTCGAGGGCGCGGGCGGCGGGGTGGGCTCCGGTGCCGGTGCCGGTGTCTCGGCCGAGGAGCGGGTGGGGCTCGGGCCGGTCCCGGGGGTGGTCGGCGTCGGCGCGGGTGTCTCGGCGCGCGCGGGCACGATTCCCGGGGGCCGCGGACCGGGCTCCCGCTGCGAGGGGGAGGGCGAGGGCGTGGGCTCGCCGGGCCGCACCACCGGTGACGTCGGGGAGGCCGGGGAAGGGGGAGCTGTCCTCGCTTCCTCCGTCGGCTTCTCGTTGCCGGCCAGGGCCATCACCACCGCGGCCACGACGCCCACGGCGACCACACCGGCCGCGACACCGGCCTTCAGGGGCGCGCCGATCCCCTCGGACGCCGCCGCACCGCCGCCGCTCCCCGCCCCACCGGACGAACCGGCGCCCGCACCCGCTCCCCCACCGGACGAACCGGCGCCCGCACCCGCTCCCGCGCCGGACGAGCCTCCGCCCGTCGTCGCGGCAGCACCCGCCGCACCGGCCGCTCCCGCCCCTCCGGCGATGAGCCCGGCCACCTTGGCGTACCCGGCGGCGCCGAACCAGCCGATGACGGCGACGGGTACGACGGCGGGGATGCCACCGGCCACTTCCGCGATCTGGCTCGCGGCCAGCCGGCACTTCGCGCACTCCTCCAGGTGCTTGCGCAGCCCGCGCTCGGCACGGGTGCGCAGTCGGCCGCGGGCGTAGGTGCCGAGCTGGTCGGCGTAGCGCGCGCACTCCTCGTCGCCGGTGAGCGTGGCGCTGACGTGGGCCTGGAGGTAGGCCTGCTTGAGGCCCTCACGGGCCCGGCTGGCGAGCACCCGCGTGCCGTTGGCGTCCAGGCCGAAGAGCGTGGCGACCTCGCTGGGAGACTCGTCCTCGACCTCGGTGTGCCAGAGCACGGCCTGCCACCGCTCGGGCAGCGACCGGAAGGCCTGCATGGCCATGGACCGCTCGGCGTGGTGCATGGCCCGTACGTCCGCGCCCAGTTCGAGCGTGTCGCCGTCGGACACGTCGGGCCCGTGCGCGGACTGGGCGGCGAAGACCGCGAAGTCGTCGACGAGCTGTTCCCGCCGCGCCGACCTCGTCCAGGAGGCGGCGACGCGTCGCACGGAGGTGAGCAGGTAGGCGCGGACGGCGTGCTGGGGACCGGAGCCGCCGCGCACCGCCTGGAGCATGCGGGCGAAGACCTCGGCGGTCAGGTCGTCCGCGGTGTACGCGTCACGGCAGCAGGTCCGGGCGTACCGGCGCACGGCCTGCGCATGGCGCCGGTACAGCTCCTCGTACGCCGTGTCGTCGCCCGACCGCATCCACTCGATGAGCTCGGCGTCGGCCGGCGGGAACTCACGAGGTGGCGGCAGGACGCTGTCCTCGTGCCGGTCGCGCTGTGCCGGGACGGAGCCCTCGGCGGGATGCCCGCCCGGCGGAACGCTCGCGCGCCCGCCCTGGCTCGGTACTTGCTCGTCCCGCCCGTCAACGCTCATCGCGGAAAGCCCCCGCCAGCCGCCCAACCCGTCCAGACCACCGGGTCAGAGTGCCACAGGGGCTCTGGGTCGGGACCCCGGAGTTCGGACGATCACTCATCCGTGGGGATTTATCGCACGTCGGTACTAGCCATCACCCATTCGGGGAAGGCTCCCCTTTTACTCCGGGTGCCTCCGGGTCCTGCGATTCACGGCCGCGAGCGCAGCCCCTCCAGCAGGATGTCCAGCAGCCGGGCCGAGGCGGCCGCCTGCTGAGCCGCGTCCGGCAGCGAGGGCGCGGCCGTCGCGATCACCAGCAGTACGTCCGACACCGACACGTCCGGCCGCAGCTCACCCGCCGCACGCGCCCGCTCCACGAGCTGACCCACGACCTCGAGCAGCGCCGCCGCCCCGGCGTCGTCCTCCGCGGCGAGAGCCGGTACCGCGGCCACCGCCACCGGCTCCTCCGGAACCAGCCGCAGCTCCGTCGTACCCGGCTGCGTCCGCTGCTGCGGCACCCGCGCCTGACCGGCACGGTCCTCCTCGACCGAGACCCGCAGCACCTGCGGCGGCAGCAGCCGCCCGGCACCGGAGGCCACCGACGTACGCAGGAAGCGCGACAGCGCCGACCACGGCTCGTCCTCCTGCCCGAGCGCCGCACGCGCCTGCTCGGTCAGCCGGGAGGTCTCCTCCTCGGCTATCCGCCGCACCAGGACGTCCTTGCTCGGGAACCGCCGGTACACCGTGCCCACACCGACCCGCGCGCGTCGCGCGACGTCCTCCATCGGCGCGCCGTACCCCAGCTCGCCGAAGACCTCACGCGCAGCACGCAGCACGTGCTCCAGATTGCGCTGTGCGTCCACGCGCAGCGGTGTCGTGCGCGGGCCGTCCCCGCGTCCGCCGCCCACCGCCGCGCTCAACGTCGCGCCACCCGCCGTAAGAGCGGACGCGGACGACCAATGAGAATCCTGAACATGCATACGCATTCCCCCGGTAATGACGTCTCCCCCCGGAGACTCCCCGCCATTCGATGCCGGGACGGGGGGAACGGCCCGGGTCCGCGGGCCCGCCCGTCGCGGACCCGGTGAGCGCTTCCCCCTACACCCCGTCGACACACGAACATAGTTGAGAGGGAGTCAATTCAGAAGGGGCAGGTTCCGCACGGAGCGCCCACCGATCGGAGTACGGGCCGTATACGTCCTGAATGTGCCCCTGCGCGCCCCCCGCGCCACCCCAGCTGACCTGCACGTTTCCTTCACGGCTTGTTAATCCGGCCAACTCCGCGCGCTCTTCCGCTCCGGTCACACAATTGGTCGAGGCTGTGGACAAACGCAAGCGACGGGTGCGTCATGGGATGGTGAAGGAACGTGCGCGCATTCTCGTTGTCGGTGGTGGCTACGTCGGGATGTACACGGCCCTGCGCCTGCAGCGCGGACTGAAACGGGAACTGGACCGGGACGAGGTGGAGATCACGGTCGTCACGCCCGACCCGTACATGACGTACCAGCCCTTCCTCCCCGAGGCCGCCGCCGGCGCCATCTCGCCCCGCCACGTCGTCGTGCCGCTGCGCCGCGTCCTCGACCGGTGCCACGTCGTCATCGGCGAGGCGACCGCCGTCGACCACGCGAAACGCACCGCCACCATCAGCACCCTCGCCACCGCGGAGGAGGGCACGGGCGGAGAGCGGCTCGCCTACGACGAACTCGTCCTCGCCCCCGGCTCCGTCTCGCGCACCCTGCCGGTCCCCGGCCTCGCCGACCACGGCATCGGCTTCAAGACCGTCGAGGAGGCCATCGGCCTGCGCAACCACGTCATCGAGCAGATGGACATCGCCTCCTCCACCCGCGACCCCGCGATCCGCGACGCGGCCCTCACCTTCGTCTTCGTCGGCGGCGGCTTCGCCGGTGTGGAGGCACTCGGCGAACTGGAGGACATGGCCCGCTACGCCGCGCGCTACTACCACAACATCCGGCCCGAGGACATGAAGTGGATCCTCGTCGAGGCCTCGGACCGCATCCTGCCCGAGGTCGGCGAGGAGATGGGCCGCTACACCGTCACCGAACTGCGCCGCCGCAACATCGACGTACGCCTGGGGACCCGCCTGGACTCCTGCGCGGACCGGGTGGCGGCCCTCAGCGACGGCGCCCGCTTCCCCACCCGTACGGTCGTCTGGACCGCCGGTGTGAAACCCCACCCGGTCCTCGCCGCCACCGACCTGCCCCGCAACGGCCGCGGCCGGCTCAAGTGCACGCCGGAACTGACGATCGAGGGCACCACGCACGCGTGGGCGGCGGGAGACGCCGCGGCGGTCCCCGACGTCACCGCGGAGAAACCGGGCAGCGAGTGCGCCCCGAACGCCCAGCACGCCGTCCGCCAGGCCCGGGTCCTCGGCGACAACATCGTGCACGCCCTGCGCGGCGAACCCCTCACCACCTACACCCACAAGTACGTCGGCTCGGTCGCCTCCCTGGGCCTGCACAAGGGCGTCGCCCACGTCTACGGACGCAAGCTCAAGGGCTACCCCGCCTGGTTCATGCACCGCGCCTACCACCTCAGCCGTGTGCCCACCTTCAACCGCAAGGCGCGCGTGCTCGCCGAATGGTCCCTGGCCGGACTGTTCAAACGGGAGATCGTCTCGCTGGGTTCACTCGAACACCCCCGGGCGGAGTTCGAACTCGCGGCCGGTGGAAAGCCTTCTCAAGACCCCCCGCACAACCCGAAGGGGTCGTCCTGACCGGACCCAGGAACTCCACCGGCCGGCCCGGCGTCTGACGGATGCCGGTCCGGCCCACGCACTGCCAGACTGGTCCACCACCGCGGGCGTGCCACGGCTCGCCCCGGTGCGGGCCCCCCGGGGCCCCGGCCGGTTCCGGTGCCGGCCGTCTACGACTACACGAGGCAAGGATTCGTGAACTTCACGCGCTGGAGCGCCCGGCTCCCCGGAACGCAGCGCCGCGCCGCAGCGCGGACCGAGCAGACGGCCTCCCCGGACCGGCGGGGGGACGGCTCCGTACCCGCCGCCCGCGTCGAACAGCTGACCGACGAGACACCGTCCGTACCCGCCGTCGACGAGCTGCGGGTACGCGAGGTCCTCGACCGCGTCCCCTCCCTCGTCGCCCTCGTCCACGGCCCCGACCACCGCATCGCCTACGTCAACGACGCCTACACGACCGCGTTCGGGATCCGCCCCCTGGGCGAACGCGCCCGTGAGGTCCTCCCGGAGCTGGACGCCCTCGGCCTGTTCCCCCTCCTGGACCAGGTCCAGCGCAGCGGCAAGCCCCGCACGGTGAAGTCCCGCAAGGCCCCCGACGGCCGCTCGTACACCTTCACCTGCACGCCGGTCGCCCAGGGCGACGGCGGCAGCGAGGGCCGCGGTGTCCTGGTCTTCGCCACCGACGTCACCGACCACGCCGAAGCCGCCGAACGCCTGCGCGCCAGCGAACGCCGCCAGCGCGAAACAGCGGTGACCCTGCAGAGATCCCTGCTCCCCCAGGAACTCGAAGAACCGGACGACCTGCGCATCGCCGCCACCTACCACCCCGGCGGCACGGAGGCCGCGGTCGGCGGCGACTGGTACGACGTGATCACCCTGGGCGGCGGCCGCACGGCCCTCGTCATCGGCGACGTCATGGGCCGCGGCGTCCGGGCAGCGGCGGTAATGGGCCAGCTCCGCACGGCGGTCCGCGCCTACGCCCGCCTCGACCTGCCCCCGCACGAGGTCCTGCAGCTCCTCGACGGCCTGGCAGCCGAGATCGACGCCAACCAGATCGCCACCTGCGCGTACGCGGTCCACGACCCGAACGAGGGCAAGCTGATCTACGCCTCGGCCGGCCACCTCCCCATCCTCGTCCGCGACGAGAACGGCACGGTCCTGCGCGCCGAGGAACCCACCGGCCCCCCGCTCGGCACCGGCGGCTGGATGCACTCCTCCGGCTCGATCCCCCTCAGCCCCGGCTCCACGGCCGTCCTCTACACGGACGGCCTGGTGGAGCGCCGGGACGCCGACCTCGACGAGGGCATCGCCGCCCTGGAGCGAGCCCTGGCAGGCGCCACCGGCACGCCCCAGGTCGTCTGCGACCGCCTGGTCCGCTCGGCGGGCGTCACACCCGACCACGACGACGACGTCGCCGTCCTGGTCCTCCAGCACCCCGCCCGCACAGGTGCGGAGGGCGAGCTCTTCCGCAACGCCGCCCTGGAACTCCTCGGCGGCGTGGAAGCGGCCCCACGCGCGCGTGCCTTCGCCTCCGGCGTCCTGACCAGCTGGCGCTTCCCCGCCGACCTGCACGACCTGGGCGTCCTGGCCACCAGCGAACTGGTCGCCAACTCCCTCCAGCACGGCACCCCGCCGATGCGTCTGCGCCTGCGCCGCACCGACCGCCGTCTGATCATCGAGGTCACCGACGGCGACGACCACCTCCCCAGGCGCCGCCGCGCGGAACCGGGCGACGAGTCGGGCCGAGGCATCGCGATCGTCGCCACCATCGCGTCGAACTGGGGCTGCAGACGCACCCCGGGCGGCGGCAAGGCGGTGTGGTGCGAATTCGCCCTGCCGCGCACCCAAACGCCCTAGCGGACGGGCAGCGGATCAGACGTCAGCGGAAACGGGCGCCCCACCCCGCGCCACGACCCGGCTCTTCACCAGCCACGGCTGATCCTGCGCCTCGGTCAGCTGCCGCCCCAACCGCACCGCGAGGACGGTGATCCCGAGCGAGAACAACAGGAACGCCACGATGTACGGCGCGTGCAGCGACGCCCCCAGCGGCCCGCCCACCGCCGGCCCGACGGCCAGCGCGAGCTGCTTCACCAGGGCGAAGGCCGAGTTGTACTGCCCGGCCATCCCCTCCGGCGCGAGATCCGCGACCAGCGGGGCCACGGTCGGCGACAGCATCGCCTCGCCCAGCCCGAACAACGCGTACGTCGAGACGAACGCCGCCGTCGCCATCTCCTGGCTCCCGTGCCCGAGCCCCGCGTACCCGGCGACGGCCCATGCCACGGCCCAGATCAGCCCTACGGCCGCGATCACCCGCGACCGCCTCCGCCGCTCCACGAACCGCAGCACGGCGAACTGCGCCACGACGATCATCAGGGTGTTCGCCGCCAGTGCCGTCCCCAGCGCCGACGTCGATATCCCGGCGGCCTCGACCCCGTACGCGCTCAGCCCCGACTCGAACTGCCCGTAGCAGGCGAAGAACAGCACGAAGCCCAGCACACACAGCTGCACCATCGCCCGATTGCCCAGCAGCTGCTTCCAGCTGCCCCGCCCCGACGCCACCGGCGCGCCTTCGATCCGCGGAGCATGCGGCATCCGCACGGTCACCATCACCACGACCAGCAGCAGGAACATCGCCGCCTCGATCGCGAAGAGAAGGGTGAAGGAGGCGGCACTGGTCGTGTCGACCAGATGACCACCGATGAGGCCACCGACACCGAGCCCGAGGTTCTGCAGGAAGAACTGAGTGGCGAACGCCCGCGACCGCGTCTCCGCCGACGAGCAGTCCACGATCATCGTCGCCAGCGCCGGCTGCATCACGGCCTGCCCGGCTCCCAGCAGGGAGGCCGACACCAGCACGGCAGCCGCACTGCTCGCGATCCCCAGACTCAGGGCACCTATGGCGGCGGTGATCAGGGCGACGAGCAACACCGGCAGCGGGCCACGCCGGACGATGGCCCGCCCGGCGAACGGCAGCACGACCAGCGCGGCCACAGCGAAGACGGCGAGCACGAGCCCCGCCGTCATGGCTCCCAGCCCTCGCACCTGCGCCACATAGACGTACAGGTACGGGACCGTGAAGCCGAGCCCGAACGCGCTGAGTGCGTTACCCACGTGAATCCGGCGCATCGCTGCGCCCATCGCCCTGGTCACGTTCACCTCTCTCACAAGTTAGGAGTGAAGACTTCGAAACTAAACTTCGAAGCTAAAGAGTACATACCCAAGGAGTTCAAGGCAAAGAACGTCCGTGCCATACTGCGGCCATGGGCGACACCCCCGGCCCCAGCGAGCCGACCCTCGAAGAACAGATCGCCGCGTACCAGCGCGAGTTCCAGGACCTCGACCCCCAGGTGGAGCAGATCGTCTCGGCCCTCTCCCGCCTGAACCGCCGCATGAACGTCGCCTACGGCCGTCAGACCTCGGCCCTCGGCATCAGCAACGCGGAGTGGGAGGTCCTCAAGGCCCTCGTCCTCTCCGGCGCTCCCTACCGTCTGGGCCCCAGCGACCTCGCCAAGCGCCTCGGTCTCACTCCGGCCGCCATGACCCACCGGATCGACCGCATGGTCGGCGAGGGGCTGGTTACCCGAGAGCGAGACGAGTCCAACCGCGTACGAGTCATCGTGGAGCTGACATCCGAGGGGCGTGAGAAGTGGCTGGAGGCAATGCGCCTGGCGACGGTCTTCGAGGAGGACCTGCTCCAGGACCTGTCCCCCGTCGAGCGGACCGCGCTCGGCGGCGTCCTCACCCGCCTGTTGCGCAGGGTGGAAGACGCCCAGCCGGACGCCGGCGGCCGCCTGTCAGACCTGGACTGACGTCCAAGCAAAAGATCTTGACAAGCGCCGCTTGACACCCCCCTGGCCGAACCGTAAAGTTCTTCGGGTTGCCGCGGAGCCGTAACGGTTCTGCGACGGCACTTCAGCCGCTCAAGCGGCACCCAACCACTAGCAAGATCGCTCCCAGCGGGGTTGATTTCGGCGTGCCCGAATTCAATTCGAATTGGGACTCGACGACCTGATCGACTCGACACCGACTCGATTTGGGAAATGGCGAGAGACCGCGCTAAGGTTGGACACGTCGGAACGGCCCAACAGCCGCAAAGACAACCCCCACTGACTGGGGATCAGGCCCGAAAGGATCTGATAGAGTCGGAACCGCCGGAAAGGGAAACGCGGAAGCGGGAACCTGGAAAGCACCGAGG
>NZ_JBSHKH010000147.1:0-19706 GCF_053643595.1 Streptomyces sp. NPDC055506
CGGCCTGGTGGAGCAGGTCCATGCGGTGCTCCACGCCGGGCATGCCGTTCGGGATCTTCGAGAAGTCATCCCGGCCCAGCTCCTTCTGCCCCTTGAAGCAGAACGGGCAGAGGATCACCTCGTAGCGCGGCAGGGAGACGGCGGCAGCGGTGTGGTCACGCATGGCGGTCTCCCTTCATTCGTCACGACGGTGCGCGCCGCTCACGTCGTGGGCGGCGCCGGGTACTCGGTGAGTGTAGGGAGGTCGGCGGGAAGCGGGCCAGGGATTATTCCGGTGGGGTCGGGGTGTCGTGGGTCCGGTACATCGCCTGGACGTCCAGCTCCAGTTGGACCGTCGGCCCGACCACCGCGATGCCCCGGGCCAGCATGGTGCGCCAGTTGAGGGTGTAGTCCTCGCGGTGCAGCTCCGCCGTCGCCAGGGCCGCGCAGCGCAGCTCCTGCCCGTAGCCGCCGTTCACCGTGCCGAGATACGTCGTGTCGAGCGAGACGGAGCGGCTCACGCCGTGCATCGTGAGGGAGCCAAGCAGTGACCACTTGCTGCCGCCGCGATAGGCGAAGCGGGTGCTGTTGAAGTCGATGTACGGGAAGCGTTCGACGTCGAGGAAGTCGGCGGAGCGCAGATGGTTGTCGCGGGTGGTGTTGCCGGTCGTGATGCTGGCGGCATCGATGCGGACGGACACGCGCGAGGCGGTCATGTCCTGGGCGACCTGGATCCCGCCGTCGAAGCGTTCGAAACGGCCGTGGACGTTCGCCATGCCGACGTGCTTGGCGATGAACCGGATCGCGGTGTGCGGCGGATCGAAGAGCCACGTTCCGGGCGCCGGCAACTGGAGCGCCTCGGCCGGCTGCAGCCAGACGCGTTCGGTGGGCGCCGATACGCCGGTGCCGATCTCGATCGTCTCGCGGTGCGGCCGCAGGCCCTCCGCCGCGACCATCAGGCTGTACCGGCCGGGCGGCAGCGCGGCGAGGAAGTAGCCGTAGGGGTCGGTTGTCCCGCGGGCGGCCACCCGGTGGGTGTCCAGGGCGGTGACGGTGACGTCCGCGGCCGCCAGGGGCGAGCCCATCGGGTCCACGACCTCACGGGCCACGGCACCCGCGCCGGACGGAAGGGGGAGCGCGAGGCCCGCCGCCGCGGCGGAGGCGCCCTTGAGCCGCCGGCGCCGGAGCAGTGCGAGGGCCATGATGTTCACCTTTCATCAGGTGGCACGGCCGTAGGCACGGCGGTTGAGCGCACGCCGACGGCCGCACCCTGTTGCGGTCACACCCCCCTTTTCGATCTTGCGGCACCGGGCTCCGGGACGGGTGTCTCAATACGAGACAGTCAGGGCGAGACAGTCAGGGCGAGACAGTCAGGCCTGTTGCCGGAAGACGTCGGCGTGTTCGCCGGCCCACTGGGCGAAGGTGCGGGCCGGGCGGCCGGTGACCTTCTCGACGGTGCCGGACACCGTACGGCCCACCTCCGGTGTGTTCCCGTAGGCCTCGAGGAGGAAGCCGATCACGTCCTCGGGGAGGAACGCTGCCCGCCACTGGGCGACGGCCTGCTCCTCGGTCAGTTCGACGAAGGCGATCTCCCGGCCGGCGGCGTCGGCGACGGCCGCCACCTTGTCGCCGACGGTGAGCACTTCGGGGCCGGTGATCACGTACTCCTGGCCCGCGTGGCCCTCCTCCGTGAGCGCGACCGCGGCGACGGCGCCGATGTCTCCCTCGTGGACCATGGCACTCAGCCGTGCGACGAACGGCTCCCGTACCTCGCCCGCGGCCTGGATCCCGTCCGCCCACTCCAGGGCGTTGGCCATGAACTCGACGGGCATGAGCACGGTCCAGCTCACTCCGTCGTCGCCGCGCACCGCGTCCTCCAGCGGGGTGGGCCCGCCGCCGTGCAGCACGGTGACCCGGCGGACACCGGCCGAGCGGGCCAGTTCCAGGATCCGGGGGCCGGTCTCCAGCGGGGTGAAGGCGGCTCCGCCGAAGGTGATCAGGTGGAGGCCGGTGATCCCCGCCAGGGCGGGGGCCAGGCTGTCGGGGTCGGTCAGGTCGCCCTCGACGACCTCGACACCGGCCGGGAAGGCGGCTTTCCCGGCGTCACGTGTGAGGGCGCGGACCGCGTGGCCCCGGGCGAGCAGTTCGGCGACCACCTGGCGGCCGACGGTTCCGGTGGCACCGGTGACAAGAATCTTCTGCGTCTGCGTCATGCCTCGACCGTAGGAATCCTTGCGGTCACCTTCTGTCCGCGAAGTCCCGCCGCCGGCGTTCTCGAAGGCGTCCCATGCCGCCGCGAATCCGCCGGCCAGGATCGCTCAGCCGAGTACGACGGTCAGGGAGGGACACGTGCGAGCGTCGGTCGTCTGGATTCCGTCGCGTGCCTTGACCTGGGCTGACCTCCGTGCGGATTTCCCGGACAGGCCTAGGCGGGCCGGTATCGGTCCCGGACCTCGGGGCGTTGCCGGAAGCCGGCCGCCTGGTAGGTGGCGACGGCGCCGACGTTGGAGCTCGGGGTGCAGACGAGCGCGCTCGAAGAGCCCAGTTCCTGGAGTGCGGCCGCCGCGGCGACGGTGATCGCCTTGCCGTAGCCCTGACCGCGGTGTTCCCGGTGCACGCCCATCGGTTCGAGCAGCCCGGGCCTCCCCTGACCTGCCGACCACACCGTGACCGCGGCCACCGCGTTGCCCCGGTCGTCGTAGGCGACCAGACACCGGGCGTCGGCGTACGGCACTCCGGCCGCCATCGCGTGCCAGTGCTCGTCCCTGAACGTCGACCCGTCGAACGACGCCCACTGCACGGCGGTCCGCACCCCCGCCCGCTCCGGCCCGGCCACCTCGATCCGCACGCCCGGGTCCTTCACCGGCTCCGTGAGGTCGCGGCGCAGCGGGGTCCACGGCTCGTCGGTGTGCCAGCCCTCCTCGCACAGCAGGTCCTGGACCAGCGCACCCGTCGGCGCCTCGACGTTCACCTTCCCCTCGGGCAGCACGCCGCGTTCCGGATCGATCACGTCCGCGACGAGCTGCCTCGCCAGCTCCTCGTCCCCGTGGCCGCCCGGCACGATCGTCAGGCGCAACAGCCCGGGACTGTCCAGCAGCCCGACCGCGAGGATCCGTCCGCCCCGGCGCCAGGTCCGGACCGCCGCGGCGGTCGCTTCGGCGCCTGCCCGCCAGAACCAGCCCAGGTCGCCAGGGTGCAGTTGCGTCGGCGCCCCCTCGTACTGCCACTCCCGCAGTACGCCGACGGCCTCGCTCAGACCGTCGGCTCCCGGCTCACCCAAGACAATCGCCATGCCCCGATGACACACCACGGCACCGACAGCCCGCACCCGGGTTTCCGGCCGGCAGAAGGCACGGCCTAGACGGCGGGCTCCGGCGGCCCTCCCTCGTACGCCGCCCGCAGCACGGTCCGGGCCCCGTCCGCCGTCACCGGGCGCGGATTGGCGTACGGCTCGCCCGCGACCCGAGTCGCCGCCGGTGCCACGTCGGCTTCCCTGAGGCCGAGTTCAGCGAGGGACCGCGGTGCGCCGAGGCGTCCGGCCAGCTCCCACAGGGCGCGCGGCACGTCGTCGGTGCCGAGGGCCCGCCCCAGCACGGTCAACGCCTGCGGGGTGGCGGGGGCGTTGTAGGCAAGGGCGTACGGCAGCACCACGGTGTGCGTCTCGGCGTGCGGCAGCCCGAAGGTGCCGCCCAGCACGTGGCACAGCTTGTGGTGGAGCCCCATCGTGGTCGAGCCGAGGCACGCGCCGCACAGCCACGCCGCGTACAGCGCCCGGCTGCGCGCGTCCAGGTCCCGTGGGTCGGCTGCCAGGTGCGGCAGCGCCCCGGCCATCGCCCGTACGCCCTCCTCGGCCATGACCGAGACCAACGGCGAGGCGTCCGGGGCGTACAGCGCCTCGACGGCGTGCGCGAGCGCGTTGACGCCACTGGTGACGGTCAGCGGTACGGGCAGGGAGAGGGTGAGCCGGGGGTCGTAGACGACGCTGCGGGGCTGGACGACCGGGTCGCGTCCGGTGCGTTTGGCGCCGTGCTCGGTCAGGCCCCAGACCGGTGTCATCTCGGATCCCGAGTAGGTCGACGGCACGGCGATCAGCGGCAGCCCGGTGCGCAGGGCGATGGCCTTGCCGAGCCCGATCGCGGAACCGCCGCCGACCGCGACACACCCGTCCGCCCCGGCCGCGCGCGCCACCTCGACGGCCCGGTCGGCGTCCTCGGCGGGCACGTGCATCCGGGCCTCGGCGTGCAGTCCCGCACAGGTGTCGCCGAGCGCGTCCGCGACCGCCCGGGCGACCGGTTCGCCCCTGCTGCCGCACACCACGAGCAGTCGCCGCAGGCCCAGGCGTGCGGCCTCGTCCGGGGTCGCGGTGACGGCCGCGCCGGGCCGGAAGACGACCCGTACGGGCCGGGTCTCGTACGAGAACTCGCTCTGGAACGTCATGCGGCACGCTCCAGCACGAGGTCGAAGCGGGCGAGCCGGAACGGGTTCGGCACACCGAACCTCTCTGCCAGGGAGGGGTCGTCGGTCTCCGCGAAGTCCTGGACCAGGCTCTGCTTCACGGCGAACACCGCGTCGGAGTCCAGGTACTCCCCGCCCGCCACGAAGATGTGCGTGGTGACCGGCGTGTGGCCCTCGGCCGTGGCGATGAAGTGGATGTGCGCGGGACGGTAGGGGTGCCGTCCGGTCGCGCGCAGCAGACCGCCGACCGGACCGTCGGTGGGGATGGGGTACGCGGCCGGAACGCAGGTGCGGAACCAGAAGCGGCCCTCGGCGTCGGCGGTGAACAGCCCGCGTCCGTTGCCGGCGGGCTGGACGCCGGGCTGCTGGACGTCGTAGAAGCCCTTGTCGTCGGCCTGCCAGACGTCGACGACGGCGCCGGGCAGCGGTGTGCCGTCCCGCGCCAGCACCCGGCCGCTGACCACGCATTTCTCGCCGCCGCCCACCAGGTCGATGTCGTCGCCGAGTTCACGGACCGGCGACTCGGTCATGTGGAAGGGACCCAGCACGGTCGATTCGGTGGCCCCGGGCGCACGGTCACCGTGGACGGTCTCCACGAGCATGGACAGGCCGAGCACGTCCGACAGCAGGATGAACTCCTGCCGGGTGTCGGTGCAGGCCTGCCCGGTCGCCGTCAGGAAGGCGATCGCCCGCTCCCACTCCTCCTGCGTGAGCCGGGTCTCACGCGCGAAGTCGTGCAGATGCCGGACGAGTCCGCTGAGCAGCTCGCGCAGCCGCGGATCGGCGGTCGCGCGGAGGCTGGCGAGGGCCTGCTCGGTGACGGCGGCCCCGGTCGTTTCGGTGGTCATCCCGGCTCCTCGTCGTCGACGTCGGGTGCTTCCCCGGTGGCGTCCGCTGGCTTCCCTGATCGCATCCGCTGCCTCCATGATGGCGCGCGCTCAGGCGTGACCGAGGATCCGCCGCAGCGCGTCCGCGAGCAGTTCCCCGGCGTCCGGAGCGACGGAGGCGTGCCGGAAGGCGACGAAGCCGTCGGGGCGTACGAGGAGGGCGCCGGTGTCCGTGATCTCGCGCAGCCGCGCCCAGTCGCCGTACGGGTCCTCGTACTGCTGCCCGGGGCCGATCACCACGGTGGCGATCTCGATGTCCTGGGCCTCGGCCGCGCGCACCCAGTCCTCTCCTCCGATGCCGGTCAGCAGCGTGAAGCGGCCCCGGCCGACCGTGTCGAGGGTGGAGAGCGTGCGGGTGCCGGAGGTGATCCAGGCGTGCGGGAGCCGGGCGCCGGGGCGGGAGGACGGCTGGTGGTGCAGCTCGGGGTCGCGGGCGAAGCCGGGGTCGGGCGTGCCGTCCGGGACGATCGCGGCGGAGCTCTCGGCGGGATAGCGCTGGTTGAGGTCGACGCCGTGCGCGTTGAACTCGTACACCTTGAAGGCGATCGCCTCGCGCAGCTCGGCCCGCTGCTTCTCGGCCGCCTCGGTGGCGTCCTTGCGGGCGGCGATGTTGGCCCACAGCTGCTCGGGGGTCTGCGGGGAGAGCCCGTCGAGGGCCTCGAAGACCGGGGCGGTCTCGCGGATGGACTGGTTGGCGCGGGTGACGATCTGCCGCCCGACCGGGGCGCGCTCGGCGGTGTAGGAGTCCAGCAGGGCGGGTGCGGCGGCGCCGTCGAGGACGAGCTTGAGCTTCCAGGCCAGGTTGTAGGCGTCCTGGATGGAGGTGTTGGACCCGAGGCCGTTGGACGGCGGGTGGCGGTGCACGGCGTCGCCGGCGCAGAAGACGCGGCCGTTGGCATACCTCTCCGCGTACATCTCGTTGACCGTCCAGGCGGAGGACGACTTGACGGTCACGGGGATGTCGTCGTCGCCGACGAGCTTGCGGACGACGGATTCCGCGTACGCGGTGGTCAGGTCGGGGGCGCCCGCGGTGACGTCGTAGCCCCACACGATCAGCCACTCGTTCCAGGGCCGGACACATCGCACCAGTCCCGCGCCGATGCCGCCGACCGTCGCGCCGGGCGCGAGGACCCAGTACAGGGTGGACGGACGGTGGGCGGTGTACTTGGTCAGGTCCGCCTCGAAGACGATGTTGACGCTGCCGGCCACGCCCATCTGGCCGCCCATCGGCAGCCCGGCGTCCGCGGCGACCTTCGACCGTCCGCCGTCGGCGCCGATCAGGTACTTGGCGCGGATCTCGTAGGTGTCCCCGCGCAGCCGGTCGCGGACGGTGGCCGTGACGCCGTCCGCGTCCTGGGTGTGGGAGAGGTACTCGGTCTCGAAACGCAGCCGGGTGCCACGGGCGACGGCCGCGTTCACGAGGACCGGCTCCATGAGGTGCTGTGGCATGTCGCACATGCGGGTGGGGCTGGCGAGTTCGTGTTCCGCCTGGACGAGCGGGTCGTTGCCCCAGGAGCGCACCCGGCCCAGCTCCTCGCCCGCCAGGCTGGTGCAGAACGTCGTGTTGCCCATCAGGTGCTGCGGGGTCGCCTGCGCGATGACCTCCTGCTCCACACCGAGATCGCGCAGCACCTCCATGGTGCGCTGGTTGGTGATGTGCGCGCGGGGCGTGTCGGCGAGGCTCGCGTAGCGGGTCACCACGAGGTTGGGCACGCCGTAGGTGCTCAGGGCGAGCGCGGCCGAGGCACCGGCCGGGCCGCTGCCCACGATCAGGACGTCGGTCTCGACGACGGTGGACACGGGGCGCTCCTGCGGGGGGAATCGGACTTCGGCCATTCATGATCATGGAGGGGATCGGCGGGAGACGGGTGTCTCATTACGAGACAGCGTGTGCGCCGGACGTTCCGGACACGCGCGTCGGACGTTCCGGACACGGCGGTTGTTGTCCGTTCAACGGAACCCGATACGGTGGACATGTCGTGACCACCACAGAGCACACCCCAGCCGCCACCGCCCTCTCCTCGCTGTATGACGCCCGTGAACGCTTCCTGACGGGGCGCCCGTTGCCCGACGGCGTACCGGAGGAGATCGTCGCGGCCTGGCGACGGGCGCGGTTCTTCGGGGTGCCGCACGACTTGAAGGAGCCGGCGTCCCGTCCGGTACGACCGCCGGAGACGGCCCTGCTCGACGCCGCCCGCCCGGTGCTCGAACGGATCGTCCCCGCCCTGGGCGCGGGCCGGTCGCTCCTCATCCTCACCGACGAGCGGCTGCGCGTGCTCTGGACGGCGGGGAGCGTGCCCGGGCTCGAAACCTGTCCCGTCCTGTCGGAGCAGGAGGTCGGCGACAACAGCGCGGCCCTCGCCCTGCGCACTCGGCGCCGGGCCGAGATGCACGGGCCGGAGCACTTCCTCGACCGGTGGCAGGACGTGTCCGCGGTCAGCGTCCCGGTGAGCGACCCGGAGAGTGCGCAGGCTCTCGGCACGGTGACCGTGGCGTCACGGCTGTGCACCACGCCTTCGCCTCATCCGCAGGCGGCACTCGCCGAGGCCGCCGCGGCCGCGGTCGAGACGGAACTGCGCGCGCGGGCGGGCCGGGCCGAGCGGGTGCTGCTGGACGCCTATCTGCGGGCGTCCGGGCCGGACGGAACACACGGCGCGGACCTGGCCGTGGTCGCCCTGGACGGCCGCAACCGGCTGGTCAGCGACGCGGCGCAGCGGTTGCTGACCCCCGAGGTGCTCGAGGCGCTGGAGCGCACGGCGGTGAGCGTACGGCGTGGGGAGGGCGCGGGCGGGGCGGAGGGGTCCTGCGAAGCCGGGCGTACCGCGCGAGTTGGGGGCGGTGCGGGTGAGACGGAAGCGACCGCCCTGCCCGCCCGGCCAGGCGGGCTCACTTCGCGGCTCGATGACGGTGGTGTGAGCGGGGCGGGCGTGACCGAGGGAGCCGGATACACCGCGCGGATCACCCCCGCGCGACTGGACGACGGCACGGTCCTCGGGATCGTCGCCGTCCTGGAACCGGTCGGCGATCCCGTACCGTCGGCGCCGGCCTCGCCGCGCCCGCCCGTCACCCTGGCCGGCTCCTCGGTGCCGTGGCGGCACGCCGTCGCGCGTGCGGCGGAGCTGGCGCGCTCCCCGGAGCCGCTGCTGCTCACCGGTGAGCGCGGAACCGGCAAGTCCGCGCTGGCCCGGGAGTTGCTCGGCCAGGGCACCGTCCGGATCGCCGACGCGGCGCGGGACACCGGGCTCGACGGGGCCCTGACCGAGTGGCCGGCCGACCGGCCGCTCCTGCTGCGGCACGCCGAGCGCCTCGAACAGCCGGGGGTCGCCGCGCTCAACTCCCTGCTCGACACACGCCCTGACGCCCGCGTCCTGGTCACCTACACGCCCGGCGCGCCGGTCGGCCCCTGCCTGCAGCGGCTGCTGGACAAACTGTCCGCCCGCTCGGTGACCCTGCCCCCACTGCGGGAACGCGCCGAGGACATCCGGGAACTGCTGCCGGTCCTCGCGCCCCGGCCGGTGCCCGGACAGCCCCCGCTGTCCTGGACCCTGGACGCGCTGCGCGCGCTCGAGCTTTACCCGTGGCCCGGGAACGTCACCGAGCTGGCCCATGTCGTCCGGGCCCTGGCGGAGCAGCGGCGGATGTCCGGCCCGGTCCGCCGGACCGAACTCCCGGACCCGGTGCGCGAAGGACCGGCCGCGCGGCCCCTCAGCCCGATGGAGCACGCCGAGCGCGCCGCGATCCTGGAGGCACTGCGCCGCCACGGCGGCAACAAGGCACGCGCGGCGGCCGCACTGGGCATCGGCCGGGCGACGCTGTACCGCAAGCTGCGGGGATACAGGGAGTGAGCAAACAGCTCGGGCGGGCCGGGAGATTTCCCGACCCGCCCGAGCTGGTCTGTGTCCGAGGGGGGACTTGAACCCCCACGCCCGATAAAGGGCACTAGCACCTCAAGCTAGCGCGTCTGCCATTCCGCCACCCGGACCAGGTGTCTGTCGCCTTGCCAGGGGTGTTCCCCGCGGCGACATGGACAACAATACCAAGGTTTCGGAGTGCCTTTCACCTGCGTTTCCGTCCGCCTGGCGGGGGTCCGGGACCTCGCGGCCCGATACCCCTAGGGTCGCACCATGAGTGACTGGATGGTTACGCGGAGCCCGGTTCGGGGTCATCGCCCGCGGGCGCTGTCGCCGCTCAGGGAGCATCTCCGGGACACGTTCTGGTTCGCTCCCACCCTGGCCATGGTGGGCGTCTTCGTGGTCTGGGCCGGGGCGCAGGCTCTCGACACGGTCATCGTCGACACGCTCCAGGAGGACGGCGACTACGAGACGCTGGACGAGCTGCTGCGGTTCGCGGAGGACGCGAAGGCCGTCGTGACCGCGGTCGGCTCGGCGATGATGACCTTCATCGGTGTGGTCTTCAGCATCTCGCTGGTGGCCGTACAGATGGCGAGCGGGCAGTTCACCCCGCGCGTGGTGCGGCTCTTCGTGCGGAGCCGGATCACCAAGGCGACCTTCGCGGTGTTCCTGGCGACCTTCGTGCTGACCCTGCTGGTGCTGACCTCCTTCGACACCGCCGACGATCCCCGTGCCGTGACGTCGGTACCGCTGGTGCAGTCGGTCCTCACGCTCTGCATGGTCGCGCTGAGCCTGTTCCTCTTCGTGCTGTACGTGAACACCACCCTGCGGCTGATGCGGATCAGCCATGTCATCGCGCGGATCGCCACGGAGTCCTTCCGGGTGGCCGCCTCGATGCCCGTGCCGGCGGGCGGACCCGACGGGCCCGAAGCCGCTCTCCTCGGTCCCGCGACGGCGTGGGTTCCGCACGAGGGCCGGGCGGGTGTGCTGCGGGACGTGCACATCGCGCGCTTGGTACGAGTGGCGCGCAAGCACGGGGTCGTGCTGCGGCTGATCCCCAGGATCGGGGACTTCGTGGTGCCCGGCACGCCCGTGCTGGCGGTCCACGGCGGGCCGGCCCCGCCACGCGGGGCACTGCGCTACACGGCCTCGGTCGGGGTGGAGCGGACCTACCACCAGGATCTCGGCTTCGGCCTGCGCCAGTTGTCCGACATCGCGTTGCGCGCACTGTCGTCCGCGATCAACGATCCGACGACGGCCGTCCAGGCGCTGGACCGCATCATCCAGTTCCTGGCCTCGCTGAGCCGGCGCCCGCTGGACGCCGCCCTGCACCGGGACCGGGCCGGTGCGGTGCGGCTGGTGCAGCCCGTGCCGGGGTGGACCGAGCTGGTGGATCTGGGGTTCACCGAGGTACGGGGGTGCGCCACCGGGAGCCCGCAGGTCTCCCGGCGCATGCTGGCCGGACTGGACGACCTGCTCCTGCTCGTGCCGGCGGAACGGCGCGAGCCGCTGCTGCGCCACCGCGAACTGCTCCGCCAGGCGGTCGACCAGGCCGAACCGTCCCCCTCGGACCGCGCGTTCGCCCTGCGCCCGGACCGGCAGGGCATCGGCTGAGTCCGAGAGGGTCCCTCCTCACGGCAGGAGCTGGTACTCCGGGAAGTTGCCCGGCGGCCGCTCCCCAGCCGGTCCCCGCGTCACCGCCCGCACCAGCAGCTCGCCGCCGACGAACGCGCCGCGCCACGACGCGCCGAGCCCGCCGAAGAGCTCGTCGCGGTCGCCGCGGGAGCGGGGCCGGCCGTGGCCGACCTTGAAGGCGCGGATGTGCGGGGCGAGTCGCTCATAGGTGGCCCGGTCGTCGGTGGACAGCGTGGCCACGAGCGCGCCGTTCGAGGCGTTCATCGCGGCGAGCAGCTCCGCCTCCGTGTCGACCAGGACGATGGTGTCGACCGGGCCGAACGGCTCCGCGTGGTGCAGCGGAGAGGACGAGGGCGGGTTGAGGAGCGTGACCGGCTGGACGTAGGCCGAGGTGTCCTGGCCGGGCAGGAAGCGGGCGTCGGCCGGGCTGCCGCGGTGCAGTGGCACCGCACCGCGCTCGATCGCCTCGGCGACCTGGTCCTGCAGCTCCTTGGCCTTGGCCGCGTTGATCACCGGCCCGAAGTCCAGCTCGGCGTACGGATCGTCGGGCTGCTCGACGGCGAGCGGGTGGCCGACCCTGACGTCGCGCACCGCCGGGAGGTACGCCGCCAGGAACGCGTCGAACAGGTGCCGCTGGACGACGAAGCGCGGGTACGCCGTGCAGCGCTGCTTGCCGTAGTCGAAGAGCTTGGGGATCACAGCGGTGAGCGCGTCCCAGTCCGAGTGGTTCCAGATGCCCCAGGTGTTGAGTCCTTCCTGTTCGAGTACGTGTCGTTTGCCGAGGTCGGCGACGGCCGTGGCCACCGCGGCGCCGGTGTCGCGGCCGCCGACGAAGGAGACGCAGCCGATCTCCGGCGCCCGCACCAGCGCCTGGGACAGCTCGCCTCCGCTGCCGCTGAGGAGGGTCACGGGGATCCCCTCCCGCGCGGCGAGGGCACTGGCCAGGGTCAGGCAGGCGACACCGCCGTCGGTCGGGGTCTTGGCGATGACCGCGTTGCCTGCCAGTGCCTGTACCAGTAATGCGTGAACGAGCACGCTCATCGGGTAGTTCCAGCTGGCGATGTTGGACACCGGGCCGTCCAGCGGGGCCCGGCCGGCGACCATCGGTTCGATGCCGTCGACGTACCAGCGGACCCCGTCGATGGCCCGGTCGACGTCCGCCTGGGCGAGCCGCCAGGGCTTGCCGATCTCCCAGACGAGCAGGAGCGCGAGCAGCCGACGGTGTTCGGAGAGGGCGTCGAGCGTGGCGGCGACGCGGGCCCTGCGCTCCGGCAGGGAGACGTGCCGCCAGGCGCGGTGCTGATCGAGGGCCGCGCGGACGGCCCAGCGGGCGGTGGAGCCGTCCAGGCGCGGCGGGCCGGCGATGGGGCTGCCGTCCACCGGGCTGACGGCGGGCAGGACCCTGCCGTCCGCCTGCCAAGCGGAGTTCCAGAGGTTGAGGACCCGGTCGTCGCGGAAGGCCTCGGGCGCGACGGAGAGACAGCGCCGCCACGCGTCGGGCCAGGAGGTGCCGGGTTTGAGGGTGAGGGTGGGTGCCATGGGGTTGCTCCGCTCTCGGTGCACAGTCGGGGGCGGGGGGCAGTCCTTCTTGGGGGAAGTCTTTTTTTGGGGGGAAGTCCCTTTTGGGGGGTGACGGCTAACGGCCTTCGAGGCGCGCCAGCACGAGGTTCGCGGTCTCGGTCGGTGTGCTTCCCACGCTCACCCCGACCGCCTCCAGCGCCTCCTTCTTCGCCTGCGCGGTACCGGACGAGCCGGACACGATCGCGCCCGCGTGGCCCATGGTCTTGCCCTCGGGCGCGGTGAACCCGGCGATGTAGCCGACGACCGGCTTGGTGACGTGCTCGCGGATGTACGCCGCCGCCCGTTCCTCCGCGTCGCCGCCGATCTCGCCGATGAGGACGATCAGTTCGGTGTCGGGATCGTCCTGGAAGGCTGCGAGGCAGTCGATGTGCGTGGTGCCGACGACCGGGTCACCGCCGATGCCGACGCAGGTGGAGAAGCCGATGTCGCGCAGCTCGTACATGAGCTGGTAGGTCAGCGTGCCCGACTTGGAGACCAGGCCGATACGGCCCGGCTTGGTGATGTCGGCCGGGATGATGCCCGCGTTGGACTGGCCGGGAGTGATGAGTCCCGGGCAGTTGGGCCCGACGACGCGGGTGCCCTGCTGCTTGGCGTACGCGGTGAAGGTGACGGAGTCGTGGACGGGGATGCCCTCGGTGATGACGACCGCGAGGCCGATGCCCGCGTCGGCCGCTTCGACGACGGCCGCCTTGGCGAAGGCGGGCGGTACGAAGACGACGGTGACGTCCGCCCCGGTCTCGCGTATGCCGTCGGCGACCGAGCCGAAGACCGGCACGGCACGGTCGTCGAAGTCGACCGTGCGGCCCGCCTTGCGCGGGTTGACGCCGCCGACGACGTTCGTGCCGGCCGCGAGCATGCGCCGGGTGTGCTTCATGCCCTCGCCGCCGGTCATGCCCTGGACGAGGACCTTGCTCTCCTTGGTGAGGTAGATGGCCATGGCGTTCCCTCTCCTCAGGCCGCGGTGGCGAGTTCGGCGGCGCGGCGTGCGGCGCCGTCCATGGTGTTGACCTGCTGGACGAGCGGATGCGCGTGCTCGTCGAGGACGGCCCGGCCGCGGGCCGCGTTGTTGCCGTCGAGGCGCACGACGAGCGGCTTGGTGAGGCGGACGGTGTCCAGGGCCTTGACGATGCCCTCGGCGACCGCGTCGCAGGCGGTGATCCCGCCGAAGACATTGACGAAGACGGACTTCACGGCCGGGTCGGAGAGGATCAGCGACAGTCCGTCCGCCATGACCTGGGCGCTCGCTCCGCCTCCGATGTCGAGGAAGTCGGCGGGACGGGCGCCACAGCCCGCGACCACGTCCAGGGTCGACATGACGAGTCCGGCGCCGTTGCCGATGATGCCGACCTCGCCGTCGAGCTTGACGTAGTTGAGGCCCTTGGCGGCAGCGGCGGCCTCGAGTGCGTCGTCGTGCCCCCTTTCCTCGGCACCCCATCGCGCCTGCCGGAAACGGGCGTTGTCGTCGAGGGTGACCTTGCCGTCGAGGGCGAGGATCTGTCCCTGCCGGGTGCGGACGAGCGGATTCACCTCCACGAGCAGGGCGTCCTCCCGGACCATGACATCCCAGAGACGTACGAGGACGTCGACGCACTGCGCCGGCAGCCCGGCCGCCTCGGCGATCGCTCCCGCCTTCGCCGACGTCACGCCCTCGGCGGGGTCGACGGGGATGCGCGCCACGGCCTCGGGGCGGGTGGCGGCGACCTCTTCGATGTCCATGCCGCCCTCCGCGGAGGCGATGGCGAGGAAGCGGCCCGCAGCACGGTCGAGAACGTAGGAGACATAGAACTCCTCCTCGATGGCCACGGGTTGGGCGAGCATGACCGTGCCGACCGTGTGGCCCTTGATGTCCATGCCGAGGATCTGGCGTGCGGTCAGCTCCGCCGCTGCCGGGTCGGCGGCGAGCTTCACACCGCCCGCCTTGCCGCGTCCTCCGGTCTTCACCTGGGCCTTGACCACGACCCGTCCGCCGAGGCGGCGTGCGATCTCGCGGGCCTCCTTGGCCGAGTCCGTCACCTCGGCCATCGGGACCAAGATGCCGTGTTCTTCGAAGAGTTCCCTTGCCTGGTGTTCGTACAGGTCCATTTCCGGCTCCTGACTGAAAGTGCCGCACGCCCCCTGGACACCACCCACCGGATGCGGGATAACAAGCTTCATACAGTATTCGTCGACTGTATGCAATGTACCGCGAGCCGTTCCAACCCCCTACGAAGGGACAGGACTTCGCCATGCCCGACGACACCCAGGACTTGATTTCCGGTGGTCATCTCGTAGCCAAGGCGCTGAAGGCCGAGGGGGTCGACCGCATCTACACGCTGTGCGGCGGCCACATCATCGACATCTACGACGGCTGCGTCGACGAGGGCATCGAGGTCGTCGACGTACGCCACGAACAGGTCGCCGCCCATGCCGCCGACGGCTACGCCCGCATCACCGGCAAGCCCGGCTGTGCGGTGGTCACCGCGGGCCCGGGGACGACCGACGCCGTCACCGGTGTCGCCAACGCCTTCCGCGCCGAGTCCCCCATGCTGCTGATCGGCGGTCAGGGGGCCCTCACTCAGCACAAGATGGGGTCGCTCCAGGACCTGCCGCACGTCGACATGATGAACCCCATCACCAAGTTCGCGGCGACCGTGCCGGACACGGCGCGCGCGGCGGACCTGGTGTCCATGGCGTTCCGCGAGTGCTTCCACGGCGCGCCCGGGCCCTCCTTCCTGGAGATCCCGCGCGATGTGCTGGACGCCAAGGTGCCCGCGGCCAAGGCCCGCGTGCCGCAGTCCGGCGCCTACCGCGCCTCGACCCGCTCGGCCGGCGACCCCGAGGCGGTCGAGAAGCTCGCCGACCTGCTGGTGCACGCCGAGAAGCCGGCCATCCTGCTCGGCAGCCAGGTGTGGACGACCCGGGGCACCGAGTCGGCCATCGAGCTGGTGCGCACCCTGAACATCCCGGCGTACATGAATGGCGCCGGCCGCGGCACCCTCCCGCCCGGCGACCCGCACCACTTCCAGCTGTCCCGGCGGTACGCCTTCTCCAACGCCGACGTGATCGTCATCGTCGGCACGCCCTTCGACTTCCGCATGGGCTACGGCAAGCGGCTGTCGCCGGACGCGACCGTCGTACAGATCGACCTCGACTACCGCACGGTCGGCAAGAACCGCGACATCGACCTCGGCATCGTGGGCGACGCCGGACTGGTCCTGAAGTCCGTGACCGAGGCCGCCTCCGGGCGCATCAACGGCGGTGCGTCCAAGCGCAAGGAGTGGCTGGACGAACTGCGGGCGGCCGAGCAGACCGCTCTGGAGAAGCGGCTGCCGAGCCTGAGGTCAAACGCCTCGCCCATCCACCCGTACCGCCTGGTCAGCGAGATCAACGACTTCCTCACCGAGGACTCGATCTACATCGGCGACGGCGGCGACATCGTCACCTTCTCCGGACAGGTCGTCCAGCCCAAGTCACCCGGGCACTGGATGGACCCGGGTCCCCTGGGCACGCTCGGCGTCGGCGTCCCCTTCGTGCTCGCGGCCAAGCAGGCGCGGCCCGACAAGGAGGTCGTCGCGCTCTTCGGCGACGGCGCGTTCTCCCTCACCGGCTGGGACTTCGAGACGCTCGTCCGCTACGACCTCCCCTTCGTCGGCATCGTCGGCAACAACTCCTCCATGAACCAGATCCGCTACGGCCAGGCCGCCAAGTACGGCAAGGACCGCGAGCGGGTCGGCAACACCCTCGGCGACGTCCAGTACGACAAGTTCGCCCAGCTGCTGGGCGGTTACGGCGAGGAGGTCCGCGACCCCGCCGACATCGGCCCGGCCCTGAGGCGCGCTCGCGAGTCCGGCAAGCCGTCCCTGATCAACGTCTGGGTCGACCCCGACGCGTACGCCCCCGGAACCATGAACCAGACCATGTACAAGTGAGGTGCCCCGATGACTGCTCCGTCCACCAAGGCCCTCGAAGGCATCCGCGTCCTGGACATGACCCACGTCCAGTCCGGGCCCTCCGCGACCCAGCTGCTCGCCTGGCTCGGCGCGGACGTCGTCAAGCTGGAGGCGCCGACCGGCGACATCACGCGCAAGCAGCTGCGTGATCTGCCGGACGTCGACTCCCTGTACTTCACGATGCTCAACTGCAACAAGCGGAGCATCACCCTCAACACCAAGACCGAGCGCGGTAAGGAGATCCTCACCGAGCTGATCCGGCGCTCCGACGTCATGGTCGAGAACTTCGGACCGGGCGCGGTCGACCGGATGGGCTTCACCTGGGACCGCATCCAGGAGATCAATCCACGGATCGTCTATGCCTCCATCAAGGGGTTCGGCGAGGGCCCGTACACCAACTTCAAGGCGTACGAGGTCGTCGCGCAGGCCATGGGCGGGTCGATGTCGACCACCGGTTTCGAGGACGGGCCGCCGCTGGCGACGGGAGCCCAGATCGGGGACTCGGGGACCGGGGTGCACGCCGTGGCGGGGATTCTCGCGGCGCTGTACCAACGGGAGAACACCGGACGTGGTCAGCGGGTCAACGTGGCCATGCAGCATGCCGTCCTCAACCTCTGCCGGGTGAAGCTGAGGGATCAGCAGCGGCTGGCACATGGCCCGCTCCGTGAATATCCCAACGAGGACTTCGGCGACGAGGTTCCCAGGTCCGGAAACGCGTCCGGCGGCGGCCAGCCCGGCTGGGCGGTCAAGTGCGCGCCGGGCGGCCCGAACGACTACGTCTACGTCATCGTGCAGCCCGTCGGCTGGCAGCCGCTCAGCGAGCTCATCGGCCGGCCCGAGCTGGCCGACGACCCCGAGTGGGCGACGCCCGAGGCCCGGCTGCCCAAGCTGAACAAGATGTTCCAGCTGATCGAGGAGTGGTCCTCGACGCTGCCCAAGTGGGAGGTGCTGGAGCAGCTCAACCGGCACAACATCCCGTGCGGGCCGATCCTGTCCACCCGGGAGATCATCGAGGACCGGTCGCTGGTCGCCAACGAGATGGTCGTCACCGTCCCGCACCCGCAGCGGGGCGAGTTCGTGACCGTCGGCAGCCCGCTCAAGCTGTCCGACTCCCCCGTCGAGGTGACCGGTTCACCGCTGCTCGGCGAGCACAACGAAGAGGTCTACATCGGCGAACTCGGTCTCGGTGACGAGGAAGTGCGCCTGCTCAAGTCGAACGGAGTGATCTGACGTGATGGCAGAAGACCGCCTCCTGCGGGTGCGCGGCCTCCTCGACTCCGTGCGGGCCGAGGGGCGGACCGCGCTGACCGCGCCCGAGGGCAAGGTGATCGCCGACGCGTACGGGATCGCCGTGCCGGGCGAGGAGCTGGCGACCGACGTCGAGGAGGCCGTGGCGTACGCGGCGCGCTTCGGCGGGCCCGTCGTGATGAAGATCGTCTCGCCCGACATCCTGCACAAGACCGACGCCGGCGGGGTGATCGTCGGCGTCGAGGGGTCCGCGGACGTGCGGACCGCGTTCCACACCATCGTCGACAACGCGCGTGCCTACGCCGCCGATGCGCGCATCGACGGGGTCCAGGTGCAGGAGCTGCTGCCGAAGGGGCAGGAGGTCATCGTCGGCGCGGTCACGGACCCGACGTTCGGGAAGGTGGTCGCGTTCGGGCTCGGCGGGGTGCTCGTCGAGGTCCTGAAGGACGTCACCTTCCGGCTCGCCCCGGTGGACGCCGACGAGGCGCTGTCGATGCTGGACTCGATCCGCTCGGCGGAGATCCTGCGCGGGGTGCGCGGCCAGGCGGGTGTGGACCGGTGGGCCGTGGCCGAGCAGATCCGCCGGGTGTCCGAACTCGTCGCCGACTTCCCGGAGATCGCCGAGGTGGACCTCAATCCGGTGATCGCGACCGCGGAGGGGGCCGTCGCGGCCGACATCCGGGTGATCCTCGCCGAGTCGCAGCCCCCGCCCCGCCGGCGGTACTCGAGGGACGAGATCCTCACGTCCATGCGCCGGCTGATGCAACCGGGCTCGGTCGCCGTGATCGGCGCCTCCAACGAGCAGGGCAAGATCGGCAACTCGGTGATGCGCAACCTCGTCGACGGGGGCTTCGCCGGGGACATCCACCCGGTGAATCCCAAGGCCGATGACATCCTGGGCCGCAAGGCGTACAAGAGTGTCACGGACGTTCCCGGTGAGGTGGATGTGGCGGTCTTCGCGATCCCCGCCAAGTTCGTGGCCTCGGCCCTGGAGGAGGTGGGACGCAAGAAGATCCCGAACGCCGTGCTGATCCCCTCCGGCTTCGCCGAGACCGGCGAACACGGACTCCAGGCGGAGATCGTGGAGATCGCCGAGCGGCACGGCGTACGGCTGCTGGGGCCGAACATCTACGGCTACTACTCCACCTGGCAGGACCTGTGCGCCACGTTCTGCACGCCGTACGACGTCAAGGGCGGGGTCGCGCTGACCTCGCAGTCGGGCGGCATCGGGATGGCCATCCTGGGCTTCGCGCGCACCACGAAGACGGGCGTGTCGGCGATCGTGGGGCTCGGCAACAAGTCGGACCTGGACGAGGACGATCTGCTGACCTGGTTCGGGGAGGACCCCAACACCCAGTGCATAGCGATGCACCTGGAGGACCTCAAGGACGGGCGTGCCTTCGTGGAGGCCGCGCGGGCGACCGTGCCGAAGAAGCCGGTGGTCGTGCTGAAGGCGGGACGTACGGCGGCGGGCGCGAAGGCGGCCGGTTCGCACACCGGTGCCCTGGCGGGCGACGACGCCGTGTACGACGACATCCTGCGGCAGGCCGGGGTCATCCGGGCTCCCGGGCTGAACGAGATGCTGGAGTACGCGCGCGCGTTGCCGGTGCTGCCCGCCCCCCAGGGCGACAATGTCGTGATCATCACGGGCGCCGGGGGCAGCGGCGTGCTGCTCTCGGACGCGGTGACGGACAACGGCCTGTCGCTGATGGAGATCCCGCCCGATCTGGACGAGGCCTTCCGGAAGTTCATCCCGCCCTTCGGGGCCGCGGGCAACCCGGTGGACATCACCGGGGGCGAGCCGCCGTCGACGTACGAGGCGACGATCCGGCTGGGGATGGAGGACCCCCGCATCCACGCGCTCGTCCTCGGCTACTGGCACACCATCGTCACCCCTCCGATGGTCTTCGCTGAGCTCACCGCGCGCGTGGTGGCCGAGTTCCGGGAGCGCGGGATCGAGAAGCCGGTGGTGGCGTCGCTCGCGGGGGACGTGGAGGTCGAGGAGGCCTGCCAGTACCTCTTCGAGCGCGGGGTCGTGGCGTACCCGTACACGACCGAGAAGCCGGTGGCCGTGCTCGGCGCCAAGTACCGCTGGGCGCGGGAGGCGGCTGTGCTGGGGGGCGGTACATGAGGTGAGGGAG
>NZ_JBSHKH010000148.1:0-19360 GCF_053643595.1 Streptomyces sp. NPDC055506
GGTGTTCACCATTCTGCTGGGCACGCTGGTGATCTTCACCTTCGACCCGAACATCGTGTCCGTCCCGAGCTTCGTATGGTCGGCAAGCACCACCACCTCCGCGGCCGCCTGCACCAACGCCCGGTCGACGGACGCCGACAGCATGTTGGACGTGGACAGCCCGCGCTCGGCGGTGAGACCGCTCCCGGACAGAAACGCCCGCGACACCCGCAGCCCGTGCAGGGACTGCTCGGCACCACTGCCGACCAGGGCGTAGTTCGAGCCGCGGAGCGTACCGCCGGTCATCACGACCTCGACCCGGTTGGCGTGGGCCAATGCCTGCGCCACCAGCAGCGAGTTGGTGACGACGGTCAGTCCGGGCACCCGGGCGAGCCGGCGCGCCAGCTCCTGGGTCGTCGTACCCGCCCCGACCACGATCGCCTCGCCCTCTTCCACGAAGTTCGCGGCGAGGTCGGCGATGGCGGTCTTCTCGGCGGTCGCGAGATGGGATTTCTGCGGAAAGCCGGACTCCCGCGTGAAACCGCCCGGCAGTACCGCACCGCCGTGCCGGCGGTCGAGGAGTCCTTCTGCCTCCAGCGCGCGCACGTCCCGCCGTACGGTCACTTCGGAGGTCTGGACGACGCGGGCGAGCTCACGGAGCGACACGGCCCCGTTCGCTCGCACCATTTCGAGGATCAATTGGCGACGTTCTGCAGCGAACACGAAACTGACAGTAACGCCAGCGACCGTCTGCTTTCAGCAGTTTGCGCTGAATAGCAGAAGATGTTCGCACCAGGCAGCGGGAAGTGGTATAGAGCCTAGTCCCGCCGCCTATGCCACACACATGGTCGAATACTCCCCGTGACCAGGGAGGAGCCGGTTTCGGCCTCAGCCCTCGCCGGTCTCCTTGCGCGTGTGCAACTGCCGTGCCACCTCGGCGATCGAGCCCGACAGCGAGGGGTAGACGGTGAAGGCGTTCGCGATCTGCTCGACGGTCAGATTGTTGTCGACCGCGATCGAGATCGGGTGAATCAGTTCCGAGGCCCGCGGCGACACGACGACGCCACCGACCACGATCCCGGTGCCCGGCCGGCAGAAGATCTTGACGAAGCCGTCGCGGATGCCCTGCATCTTGGCGCGCGGGTTGCGGAGCAGCGGCAGCTTCACGACCCGGGCGTCGATCTTCCCGCCGTCGACGTCGGCCTGGGTGTAGCCGACGGTGGCGATCTCCGGGTCGGTGAAGACGTTCGACGACACGGTCTTCAGGTTGAGCGGGGCCACGGCGTCGCCGAGGAAGTGGTACATCGCGATCCGCCCCTGCATGGCGGCAACCGAGGCGAGAGCGAACACACCCGTCACGTCACCGGCCGCGTACACGCCCGGAGCGGTCGTACGGGACACCTTGTCGGTCCAGATGTGGCCGGACTCGCGCAGCCTGACCCCGGCGTCCTCCAGCCCCATGCCCGCGCTGTTGGGCACGGCGCCGACGGCCATCAGACAGTGCGATCCGGTGATGACGCGCCCGTCGGACAGGGTCACCTCGACCCGGTCCCCGACCCGCTTGGCGGACTGCGCCCGGGTACGCCCCATGACGTTCATGCCGCGCCGCCGGAAGACGTCCTCCAGCACGGCGGCCGCGTCCGGGTCCTCCCCCGGCAGCACGCGGTCCCGCGACGACACGAGCGTCACCCTCGAACCCAGCGCCTGATAGGCACCCGCGAACTCGGCACCGGTCACACCCGACCCGACCACGATCAGCTCCTCGGGGAGCTCGTTCAGGTCGTACACCTGGGTCCAGTTCAGGATCCGCTCACCGTCCGGCAGGGCATCGGGCAGCTCACGCGGATGCCCACCGGTGGCGATCAGCACGGCATCCGCCGTAAGAGTCTCCTCACTCCCGTCAGCGGCGCGCACCACCACCTTCCGCGACCCGTCGAGCGCCTGCATGCCCTCCAGCCGCCCGCGCCCGCGCATGACACGCGCCCCGGCACGCGTCACGGAGGCGGCGATGTCGTGCGACTGGGCGAGCGCGAGCCGCTTCACACGCCGGTTGACCTTCCCCAGGTCGACCCCCACCACCCGGGCGGACTGCTCCATGGGAGGAGTGTCGTCGGCGACGATGATCCCCAGCTCCTCGTACGACGAGTCGAAGGTGGTCATCACCTCGGCCGTCGCGATCAGAGTCTTCGACGGCACGCAGTCGGTGAGCACCGACGCCCCGCCCAGACCGTCGCAATCGACGACGGTCACCTCCGCGCCGAGTTGAGCGGCCACCAGCGCCGCTTCGTATCCGCCGGGTCCGCCACCGATGATCACGATCCGAGTCACGTACTCCATTGTCCCGCACCCCTCAAGGCGACACCGCCCGGGGGCCCGCCGCGATGCGGCTCCGTTACGCGAGTGACGCGAGTCCCCCTGCCGTACCCTTCCCCCATGTCGCTCTACGCCGCGTACGCCGGCAACCTCGACGCGCGGCTGATGTCCCGCCGCGCCCCGCACTCGCCGCTGCGCGCCACCGGCTGGCTGAACGGGTGGCGGCTGACCTTCGGCGGCGAGCACATGGGCTGGGAGGGCGCCCTGCCGACGATCGTCGAGGACCCCCTCTCCCAGGTCTTTGTCTCCCTGTACGACATCGCCCCCATGGACGAGGACTCGATGGACCGCTGGGAGGGGGTGGGCCTCGAGATCTACCGGCGCACCCGCGTACGAGTGCACACCCTGGACGGTGAGGAGCCGGCCTGGTCCTACGCCCTCAACGCCTACGAGGGCGGCCTCCCCTCCGCCCGCTACCTGGGCGAGATCGCCGACGCGGCGGAATCCGCCGGCGCCCCGCACGACTATGTGATGGAACTCCGCAAGCGCCCCTGCTGAGCCTTTGTCTGTCGGAAACGACAAGACAACGATCGCCACCCCGTTGGCTCCACCATCTACGCGCGTAGGCATTCACCGGCTACCCTCGTCCGCGTGAACGCATCTCTTCTTCCGGACGACATCCAGGGCGCCGCCCCGATCGACCCCAGGGCCGCCGCCGACGCCGCCGCGGCCCGCCTGCGCGAACTGACGGGCGCCGAGACCCACGACGTCGCCCTCGTGATGGGCTCCGGCTGGGCCCCGGCCGTGGACGCCCTGGGCGACCCCGACGCCGAGTTCCAGGTCACCGAGCTGCCCGGCTTCCCGCCCCCGGCGGTCGAGGGCCACGGAGGCAAGATCCGCTCGTACAAGATCGGCGACAAGCGCGCCCTGGTCTTCCTCGGCCGCACGCACTACTACGAGGGCCGCGGCGTCGCCGCCGTCTCCCACGGCGTCCGCACCGCCGTCGCCGCCGGCTGCAAGACGATCGTCCTCACCAACGGCTGCGGCGGCCTGCGCGAGGGCATGCGCCCCGGCCAGCCGGTCCTGATCAGCGACCACATCAACCTCACGGCCACGTCCCCCATCATCGGCGCCAACTTCGTCGACCTCACCGACCTCTACTCCCCGCGCCTGCGCGCCCTGTGCAAGGAGGTCGACCCCACCCTGGAGGAGGGCGTCTACGCCCAGTTCCCCGGCCCGCACTACGAGACTCCGGCCGAGATCCGCATGGCCCGCGTCATCGGCGCGGACCTGGTGGGCATGTCGACGGTCCTCGAGGCGATCGCCGCGCGGGAAGCGGGTGCGGAGGTTCTCGGCATCTCCCTGGTGACCAACCTCGCCGCAGGCATGACGGGAGAACCCCTCAACCACGAGGAGGTCCTCCAGGCCGGCCGCGACTCCGCGACAAGGATGGGCTCCCTGCTCGCCCAGGTCCTGGGACGCCTGTAGGGCACCCGGCGTCGTTGCTGGTGCCGGGTGGGTCCACAACCCTGCGGAACGGGGAGCCGCTGCGCCCACCCGTGCCGCCCCCAGCGGCACGCATGCCCGCAGCTGAGCGAACCCGCACCCGCCGGATCACGGAAGGGGTCGTGTCGGGGGGTGTCCGCCCGCAGCGGTTGTCGCGTCAACGGACAGTCAGTCGGCGTGGCACCCCATCGCGACGTTCCGAGGACGGACACCCCCCGGCGCGGCCCCGACCCACCACCCGGCGATAGGCGCTACGCGCACCCCCACCACACCCGCACAGGCGCCGCAGGCATCGCGCACACCCCCGACAACCGAGAGGCTGAGACCCGACCGTGCACGACGAACTCATCGCACAGGCCCAGGCGTGGCTCACCGAGGACCCCGACCCGGACACCCGCACCGAGCTCGCCCGCCTCCTCGACGCCCAGGACCACGCCGAACTCGCCGCCCGCTTCTCCGGCACCCTCCAGTTCGGCACCGCCGGCCTCCGAGGCGAACTCGGCGCCGGCCCCATGCGCATGAACCGCTCGGTCGTCATCCGCGCCGCCGCGGGCCTCGCCGCGTACCTCAAGAAGCAGGGCCACGACAACGGCCTGGTCGTCATCGGCTACGACGCCCGCCACAAGTCGTACGACTTCGCCCAGGACACCGCGGCCGTCATGACGGGCGCCGGCCTCCGCGCCGCAGTCCTCCCCCGCCCCCTCCCCACCCCCGTCCTCGCCTTCGCCATACGGCACCTCGGCGCGGTCGCCGGCGTGGAGGTCACCGCCAGCCACAACCCACCCCGCGACAACGGCTACAAGGTCTACCTCGGTGACGGCTCCCAGATCGTCCCCCCGGCCGACATCGACATCGCGGCAGAGATCGCCGCCATCCAGTCCCTCACCACCGTGCCCCGCCCCACCCACGGCTGGGACACCCTCGACGACAGCGTCCTCGACGCCTACCTCACCCGCACCGACGCCGTACTGGCCAAGGATTCCCCCCGCACGGCCCGCACGGTGTACACGGCGATGCACGGCGTAGGCAAGGACGTCCTCCTGGCGGCCTTCGCCCGCGCGGGCTTCCCGCTCCCGGCCCTCGTCACGGAACAGGCCGACCCCGACCCGGACTTCCCGACCGTCGCGTTCCCCAACCCGGAGGAACCCGGCGCGATGGACCTGGCCTTCGCCACCGCCCGCGCCACCACCCCCGACCTGATCATCGCCAACGACCCGGACGCGGACCGCTGCGCCGTCGCCGTACAGGACGGCACCGACTGGCGCATGCTCCGCGGCGACGAGGTCGGCGCCCTCCTCGCCGCCCACCTGGTCCACCGCGGAGCGACCGGCACGTTCGCGGAGTCGATCGTCTCGTCCTCCCTTCTCGGCCGTATCGCCGAGAAGGCGGGCCTCCCCCACGTCGAGACCCTCACCGGCTTCAAGTGGATCGCCCGCGCGGAGGGCCTGCGCTACGGCTACGAGGAGGCCCTCGGCTACTGCGTGGACCCCGACGGCGTACGCGACAAGGACGGCATCACGGCCGCGCTGCTGATCACGGAACTGGCGTCACGGCTCAAGTCGGAGGGCCGCACCCTCCTCGACCTCCTCGACGACCTGGCCGTGGAACACGGCCTGCACGCCACGGACCAGCTGTCGGTCCGCGTAGAGGATCTCTCCCTGATCGCCGCCGCGATGCACCGCCTGCGCGAACAGCCCCCGACCGAACTCGCCGGCTTGCCCATCACCCGCACGGACGATCTCACCCAGGGCACGGAGAGCCTCCCGCCCACCGACGGCCTGCGCTACACGCTGGACGGCGCCCGGGTGATCGTCCGCCCGAGCGGCACGGAGCCGAAGCTGAAGTGCTACCTGGAGGTCGTGATCCCGGTCGCGTCCCACGCGGACCTCCCCACGGCCCGCGCGAAGGCGACGACGCTATTGGAGTCGATCAAACGCGACCTGTCGACAGCAGCGGGCATCTGACCACACAGAACAGGCAGTCAGACCACACGAAACGGGGTGCCCCTCCCAGGGCACCCCGGTTGGGGCTACCCCACAGCCAGCAGAATCGCGACAAGCACCACCCCGGCAACCGCCGGCCCCACCACCTCGTAGGCCCACCGCACGGTCACCTCGCCCTGCGCCGTCTCCGCCCGGTGCCGCGCCTCGTGCAGCCCGCGCAGCTCGTCCATGATCCGGTCGGTCTCCGCACGCACGGGCCCCTCGGACTCGGGTCCACCCCCACCGAGGCCCTGCCCCAGCCCCGCACGCATCCCGAGGGCGCTGCCACGCCCCTCGTCCCGCCCCATGGCCCGCCGAGCCTGCGCGGTCGCCCGCATCTCACGCCGCGCGGCCTTCTTGCGGGCGCGCAGCGACACGGGGACGGCCCACAGCTGGTACTTGGCGCCGGACTCGGTGAGGACCTCGTTCGAGTAGGCGGACTTCAGCGAAGCGACCTGCCCCCAGGGCAGCGCGATGACGCGGAAGGGGTTGCGGATCCGCAGCCGGTCGTCGCCCGCGTACACGGCGGGCCGCAGGGTGAAGGCGACGACGAGCGGCACGATGAGCAGCATCAGCGCGAGCGCGAGCCACTGCGTGCGCCCCTCCCCCGAGACGAGCGCGTCGATGCCGAGCCACCCGGCGATGGCGAGCAGCAGCACACCGCCGGCGATGGCCGGGACCGACCGGTAGACCCGGTCCTTGGACTCGGGCGACTGGGACTCGGGACTCGTCATACCCCGATTCTGCCGGACGCCGACACCCCCACCCCCGCCACCCCGGCTCAAGCCACCGCACCCCGCACCCGCACCCCGCTCAAGCCACCGCACCCCGCACCCGCACCCCGCCCCACCCCCACAGCCACCCCAACCCTCGGCCGCCCCACACCCACCACACCGCACCCAAGCCAACCCCGGGGGCTGTACAGCCGCTACGCGCGTAGATATGCTCGTCTGGTGACCATGCCCAGTTCTGCACTCACCGCAGCTCACCCCCTCAAGGACGTCACCGCGTCCGACAGCGCGCTGCGCCGCTTCCTCCACGGGCTCCCCGGCGTCGACGCGGTCGGACTCGAGGGACGTGCGGCCTCCCTCGGCACGCGCTCGATCAAGACGACCGCGAAGGCGTACGCCATCGACCTCGCCATCTCGATGGTCGACCTGACGACGCTGGAAGGCGCGGACACCCCGGGCAAGGTCCGGGCGCTCGGCGCCAAGGCGGTCAGGCCCGACCCGACCGACCGCACGACGCCGGCCACGGCCGCGGTCTGCGTCTACCCCGACATGGTGGCCGTGGCCAAGGAGGCCGTCGCCGGCTCCGGCGTGAAGGTCGCCTCCGTCGCCACGTCGTTCCCGGCGGGCCGCGCCCCGCTCACGATCAAGCTGGCCGACGTCCGCGAGGCCGTAGCCGCGGGCGCCGACGAGATCGACATGGTCATCGACCGCGGCGCGTTCCTCGCGGGCCGGTACCTGAAGGTGTACGACGAGATCACCGCCGTGAAGGAGGCCTGCGGGACCTCCGCGCGCCTGAAGGTCATCTTCGAGACGGGCGAGCTGTCCACGTACGACAACATCCGCCGCGCGAGCTGGCTCGGGATGCTGGCGGGCGCGGACTTCATCAAGACCTCCACCGGCAAGGTCGCGGTGAACGCGACCCCCGCGAACACCCTCCTCATGCTGGAGGCGGTCCGCGACTTCCGCGCCCAGACCGGCATCCAGGTCGGCGTGAAGCCGGCCGGAGGCATCCGCACCACCAAGGACGCCGTCAAGTTCCTGGTCCTGGTCAACGAGACCGCGGGCGAGGACTGGCTGGACAACCACTGGTTCCGCTTCGGCGCCTCCTCGCTGCTGAACGACCTCCTGATGCAGCGCCAGAAGCTGGCTACGGGCCGCTACTCCGGCCCCGACTACGTGACGGTGGACTGATCGACATGACTTTTGAGTACGCACCGGCGCCCGAGTCCCGCTCGGTCGTCGACATCGCCCCGTCCTACGGCCTGTTCATCGACGGCGAGTTCACCGAGGCGGCCGACGGCAAGGTCTTCAAGACGGTCAGCCCCTCCTCCGAGGAGGTCCTCGCCGAGATCGCCCAGGCGGGCGAGGCGGACGTGGACCGTGCCGTACAGGCCGCCCGCAAGGCCTTCGAGAAGTGGTCGGCGCTCCCGGGCGCGGAGCGCGCGAAGTACCTCTTCCGGATCGCCCGCATCATCCAGGAGCGCTCCCGCGAGCTGGCTGTCCTCGAAACCCTCGACAACGGCAAGCCGATCAAGGAGACGCGCGACGCCGACCTGCCCCTGGTCGCCGCGCACTTCTTCTACTACGCGGGCTGGGCCGACAAGCTCGACCACGCCGGCTACGGCGCGAACCCGAGGCCCCTCGGTGTGGCGGGCCAGGTCATCCCCTGGAACTTCCCGCTCCTGATGCTGGCGTGGAAGATCGCGCCCGCCCTCGCCACCGGCAACACGGTCGCCCTCAAGCCCGCCGAAACGACCCCCCTCTCGGCGCTCTTCTTCGCGGACATCTGCCGCCAGGCCGGTCTCCCCAAGGGCGTCGTCAACATCCTCCCCGGCTACGGCGACACCGGCGCCGCGCTGGTGGCCCACCCGGACGTGAACAAGGTCGCCTTCACCGGGTCCACGGCCGTCGGCAAGGAGATCGCGCGCACGGTCGCCGGCACCCGCAAGAAGGTCACGCTCGAACTGGGCGGCAAGGGCGCCAACATCGTCTTCGACGACGCCCCGATCGACCAGGCCGTCGAGGGCATCGTGACCGGCATCTTCTTCAACCAGGGCCAGGTCTGCTGCGCCGGCAGCCGCCTCCTCGTCCAGGAGTCGATCCAGGACGAGCTGCTCGAGTCCCTCAAGCGCCGTCTGTCGACGCTGCGCCTCGGCGACCCGCTCGACAAGAACACGGACATCGGAGCGATCAACTCCGCGGAGCAGCTCGCGCGCATCACCTCCCTCGTCGAGCAGGGCGAGGCGGAGGGCGCCGAGCGCTGGTCGCCGGCCTGCGAACTGCCGGAGAGCGGCTACTGGTTCGCCCCGACGCTCTTCACGAACGTCACCCAGGCGCACCGCATCGCCCGCGACGAGATCTTCGGCCCGGTGCTGTCGGTCCTGACCTTCCGCACCCCGGACGAGGCGGTCGCCAAGGCCAACAACACGCAGTACGGCCTCTCCGCCGGCATCTGGACGGAGAAGGGCTCGCGCATCCTGGCGGTCGCGAACAAGCTCCGCGCGGGTGTCGTCTGGTCCAACACGTTCAACAAGTTCGACCCGACCTCGCCCTTCGGCGGGTACAAGGAGTCGGGCTTCGGCCGCGAGGGCGGCCGCCACGGCCTGGAGGCGTACCTCGATGTCTGACCGACTCAGTGTCCTCAAGACCTACAAGCTGTACGTGGGCGGAAAGTTCCCGCGTTCCGAGAGCGGCCGGGTGTACGAGGTGAGCGACTCGAAGGGCAAGTGGCTGGCGAACGCGCCCCTGTCCTCCCGCAAGGACGCCCGTGACGCGGTCGTCGCGGCCCGCAAGGCGTTCGGCGCCTGGTCGGGCGCGACGGCGTACAACCGCGGCCAGGTCCTCTACCGCGTCGCCGAGATGCTGGAGGGCCGCCGCGACCAATTCACGCGCGAGGTGGCCGACGCGGAGGGCCTGTCGAAGTCCAAGGCGGCGGCGGTCGTGGACGCGACGATCGACCGCTGGGTCTGGTACGCGGGCTGGACCGACAAGATCGCCCAGGTCGTGGGCGGCGGCAACCCGGTGGCGGGCCCGTTCTTCAACCTGTCCTCCCCGGAGCCGACGGGCGTGGTCGCGGTCCTGGCACCCCAGGAGTCGTCCTTCCTCGGCCTGGTCTCGGTGGTGGCCCCGGTCATCGCCACCGGCAACACGGCGATCGTGGTGGCGAGCGAGAAGTCCCCTCTCCCCGCCCTGTCCCTGGCCGAGGTCCTGGCCACCTCGGACGTCCCCGGCGGCGTGGTCAACGTCCTCTCGGGCCGCACGGCCGAGATCGCCACCCCTCTCGCGGCCCACCAGGACGTCAACGCGATCGACCTCGCGGGCGCCGACGAGGCCCTCGCGAAGGAACTGGAGATCGCGGCGGCCGACAACCTCAAGCGCGTCCTCCGTCCACAGCCTGTGGATTACACGGAGCCCCCGGGCACCGACCGCATGACGGCATTCCTGGAAACAAAAACGGTCTGGCACCCCACGGGGTCACTGGGCGCGTCGGGCTCCTCGTACTAGACACCCCCCGACACCCCTCAATACGGAAGCCCCGGCCCTCCTCCGTCCAGGAGAGCCGGGGCTTCTCGCGTGCGGGCACGCTCGCGTCAGATCCCGAGCCGCTGCGCGATGCCATCGAGGACACAGTCGAGGCCGAACGTGAACTCCCAGGCCCGGTCGTCCTTGCGGGTCGCGCTGAGGGCGTACTGCTCGTACGCGGGATAGCGGCCTGTGCCCATCAGGTAGACCATCTGCGGGGCGAGGGCCTGGCGGGTCTCGTCGCCGCTGGTCCAGCCATGGCGTTCCTGGTACTCCCGCATGGCGATCTCGGTCTGGGCCGCACCGTGCACGAAGGAGGTGACGGCCCGGAAGGCGGCCATCACCGAGTCGGCGTCCAGGCCTCGGACGGCGAGCGCGGCCAGCTGCCGTTCCGCCACGGCCATCCGCGACGGCGTCAGCATGATCACCGGGGTGGGCATGACCGCCATCCACGGGTGGGCGAGCATCAACTCCCGTGTCTGGAGGGCGTAGGCGCGCAGCACGTCCCGCCACTCAGTCGCCCCCTCCGGCACGGCCAGCTCCCGGGACACCCGGTCGATCATGAGCGCCCAGAGGTCGTCCTTGCCGTTGACGTGCCGGTAGGCGGCCATGGGCGCGACGCCGAGCTTGGTGGCGAGACGGCGCATGGTGACGGCCGCGCCGCCCTCCTCGTCGGCGATCTCGACCGCGGCGGCGGCGATCCGCTCCAGGGTCAGTGAGGTGCGAGGGGCCGGGGCGGGCCGCTCCATGCGCTCCCAGAGGGAGGGCGTCTCGGCCCCGCTCTCCACGCCCTCCTTCTTCTTCGCGACCGCCATGGTCCGCTCCTCCCGGTCGGATTGTCGCGTACAGCGTATCTCCAGTAGACGCCGTACACGTCGCTGTGTACGTTGTACGCGCAGCAGATACGCCGTACACATCGCCGTACACATCCAGGGGGAGACCCATGCCCACCACCGCCGAACCGCTCCGCGTCGCCGTTCTCGTCGGCTCCACCCGGGAGGGACGCTTCGCGCCCGTGGTGACGAAGTGGCTGACCGGCCACCTCGACCAGCGCGACGACCTGCGCGCCGATGTCGTCGACCTCGCGGAGACGCCGCTGCCGACGGTGTTCCCTGCCTTCGGACAGCAGCCGCCGCCCGGCACCGAGGAGCGGCTGGCCCTCGTGTCACCCCGGCTCGCGGCCGCCGACGCCTTCGTCCTCGTCACGCCCGAGTACAACCACAGCTTCCCGGCGTCCCTGAAGAACGCGATCGACTGGCACGGCGAGGAGTGGCACGGCAAGCCGGTCGGCTTCGTCTCCTACGGCGGCCTGTCCGGCGGCCTGCGCGCGGTGGAGCAACTGCGGGTCGTCATGGCCGAGGTGAACGCCACGACGATCCGCAACACCGTCAGCTTCCACAACGCCTGGAGCCGCTTCGACGAGGACGGCACCTGCACGGACCCCGCCGCCGACACGGCCGCGAAGGCCCTGCTCGACCAGCTCGCCTGGTGGGGCCACGCCCTGCGGGACGCCAAGTCCGTCCGTGACTACGTCGCATGACGGCCGAGTCCCACGCCGGGGAGACCACTGCCTCGCCCGCGAGCACGGCACCTCCGGCCCGGCCGGACGCCCCGCCCTCCCGGCTCGTCGTCCTCGGCCTGCTGCTCGGCATCGTGCTCGCCACGCTCGACGGAACCGTCGTCGGCACCGCACTGCCCACTATCGTCGGTGACCTGGGCGGCCTCGACCAGCTGTCCTGGGTGATCACGGCCTATCTGCTCACCACGGCCGTCTCCACGCCGATCTGGGGGAAAGTCGGCGACCTGTACGGCCACAAGGGCAGCTACCTCACCTCCATCACCGTGTTCCTCGTCGGCTCCGTGCTGTGCGGGCTCGCCCAGGACATGGGCCAGTTGATCGCCTTCCGGGCCCTCCAGGGCATCGGCGCGGGCGGCCTCTTCGTGGGCGCGCTCGCCCTCATCGGCACGCTGCTCACCCCGGCGGAGGCCGGGAGGGCACAGTCGCTGATCGGGGTGCTGCTGCCCGCCGCGGTGATCGGCGGACCGCTGGCCGGCGGCTTCCTCACCGACCAGCTCGACTGGCGCTGGGTGTTCTACGTCAACGTCCCGGTCGGCGCGGTGGCGCTCGGCCTGATCGGCTTCGGGGTGCGGCTGCGGGCCGCCCGGGTCAAGGCCCGGATCGACCTGGCCGGAGCCGGGCTGCTGACCGGCGCGATCCTCGCCCTGACCCTCCTCGCGAGCTGGGCCGGGACGACGTACGCCTGGTCGTCACCGCAGGTCATCGGACTCGCCCTGGTCTCCGCGGTCGCGCTGGCCGCCTTCGTGCGGGTCGAGCGGCGCGCCCCGGAACCGGTGATCCCGCCCCGGCTGTTCCGCGACCGCAACTTCTCCGTGGCGCAGGTGCTCAGCTTCGTCACGGGCGCGGCCATGCTGGCGGCGGCGAGCTATCTGCCCCAGTACCTGCAGTTCGTACGGGACATGTCGTCCACCGAGAGCGGACTGCTGCTGCTCCCGCTGATGCTGGGCATGATGGCCGCCCAGCTCGTCATCGGCCGGCGGGTCGGCGACGGCGGGCGCTACCGCGGCTACCCCATCGCGGGCGGTGCGCTGGCCGCGGCGGGGGCGCTGGCCCTGCTGTCGCTCGGCACGGCCACGACGGCACCAGCCGCCTCCGGCCTGACGCTGGTGCTGGGCGTGGGCATCGGCTGTCTGATGCAGCCGACGATGCTCATCACGATGAACAGCGCGGAACCACGCGACATGGGCGCGGCCGGCGGCACCCAGACATTGCTGCGCACCGTCGGCGGCTCGCTCGGCGTCGCCGTCCTCGGCTCCGTCTACACCGGCCGGCTCACAGCCGCCGTCACGGACCGGCTCGGCCCCGACGGCGCCCGGCTGACCAGCGGGGAGCTCACCCCCGAGGCGCTGCGGGACCTGCCGGAGCCGGTCCGGGACGCCTTCCGGGCGGGCGTGGTGGACGGACTGCACGGTGTCGCGCTCGGCACGGCAGTGCTGTGCGCCGTAGCGTTCGCGGTGTCCTGGCTGGTCAGGGAGGTCCCGCTGCGGGGCCGTTGAACTACCCCGAGACCAGCCTGGTGACCTGGCTCAGCACCAGGGCGTCCCCGACCGACGGTGCCTGGGCCACCGGGCCCGTCACCTCCTTGGAATCCATCGGCCTGAAGTCGGCGACCTCGGTGCCGACGCTGTTGTCGAGCGGGTCGACTCCCGTGCCGGCGAGGGGATTGGGCTTGAGGCCCGTCGCCGTGCCGGTGGCGTAGGCGAGGGTGTCGCTCGCGGCCTGGAGGCCGGCCCGGGTGTCGGTCTTCCCCGGGGAGGTGTGGATCACGTCCAGGACCGAGCCGGTTCCCGCCGCGGCCGACGCCGCCCCCGCACCCGCCCCCAGCGCCACTCCCGCGGTCGCGAGGACGGCCAGGGCACGCTGGACGGTCGGCTTCTTGGGTGAGACGTGTCGGGCCATCACTGCCACCTTCTGACGCTCTGGGTAATCGAATCAGCACGAAGGGTAGTTGAGATGTGACGCGCGCATCAAAGGCGACCCGCGGGGTCGTACGGCACCCGATGGATGCCTCACACTGGTGTCCCGTGACATCCCCTCTGCCCATACCGACGCGAGTCGTGCTGCTCTGCGGCCCTTCCGGCTCCGGCAAGTCCCTCCTCGCGGCCCGCTCCGGCCTTCCGGTGCTGCGGCTCGACGACTTCTACAAGGAGGGCGACGACCCGACTCTGCCTGTGGTGGAGGGGAGTTCGGACATCGACTGGGACCATCCGGACTCCTGGGACGCGGACACCGCCGTCGCCGCGATCACCCAGCTGTGCCGCACGGGCCGTACGGCCGTCCCCGTCTACGACCTCTCGCTCAGCGCCCGCACCGGCGAGGAGACGGTCGACATCGGACGGACCCCGCTGTTCCTCGCGGAGGGCATCTTCGCAGCGGAGATCGTCACACGCTGCCGGGAACTCGGCGTCCTGGCTGACGCGCTGTGCCTGAGCCGCGGCCCGGTGAAGACCTTCCGCCGCCGCTTCCTGCGGGACCTGAAGGAGGGCCGCAAGTCGGTGCCGTTCCTGCTTCGGCGCGGCTGGCGCCTGATGCGGCAGGAGCGCTCGATCGTCGCCCGCCAGAGCGCGCTGGGCGCGTACGCCTGTGACCGTGACGAGGCGATGGGCCGGCTTGCGGCGGCCGCGGCGGGCCGGTGCGCGAGCCTCCGTACGGCGGCCTGAGACACAGGAACAACAAGAAACGGGACTGGACGGACCCCCCGGCCCTCCAGTCCCGCTCTTGTGTTCCCCCGTGGTGCTCCCCCCTGGGTGCTCCCCCGTTTCCTCCCCCTCGTTCCCCCGTGTCCCCACTCTCCTGAGGAGACGCCCCCCAGCGCCTCCGCAGTCCCCCGTGGGCCCCCTTGTGGTGCTCCCCCCCCCGAACCTTCAGGCCACGAGCTCGCCGAAGGCGTCTTCCTCGTCACGGCCGAAGCTGAGGACCTCGTCCTCGCGCAGCCGGCGGAGCGACCGCCAGATGCTGGACTTCACCGTGCCGACACTGATGTCGAGGATCTCCGCGATCTCCGGGTCCGTGCGGCCCTCGTAGTACCGAAGGACCAGCATCGTGCGCTGGAGTTCGGGCAGCCGGGCCAGCGCCTGCCACAGGACCGCGCGCAGCTCGGTGCCGCGCATCGCGTCCGTGTCACCGGCGGTCTCCGGCAGCTCCTCGGTCGGGTATTCGTTCAGCTTGCGGCGGCGCCACGCGCTGATGTGCAGGTTCGTCATGGTGCGGCGGAGGTATCCGCCGACCGCAGCCTTGTCACTGATCCGGTCCCACGCCCGGTAGGTCGAGAACAGCGCGCTCTGCAGCAGGTCCTCGGCCTCGAAGCGGTCGCCGGTGAGGTGGTAGGCGGTGGCGTACAGGGAGGCGCGGCGCTCCTGGACGTAGGCGGTGAACTCCGCCTCCGACAGCGAACGGCGCTCCCCCGAGTCCTCCCTGTACGCGGCTCCCCCGTGAGCCCCCTTGTTGATCTCCCCCGTCGGTGCGTCAACCACCGTCATGTACGCGGTGTGCTGACGCCCGGTGCCGCGAGCGCACCCCCGCCCGCTCACGGCACCGGACTTCTCGGAAACCCGGTGCACGTCGTGCAGACGCGTGATCACTGCGCTGGTGCTGATGCCGTGCAGCGTGTTCATCTCGCGCCCCCCGTCGTGGACTTCCGGTGTGCGGCCCGCCGGTCGGGCGGGCTTCCTTGCTTGTGCCGAAAAGCTTGCCCCGGCACTTTCATCGCCGTGTCCGCCGACTGTCACAGGCCTGTCACAGGGGTCGGCCACAGGATGAGCACGGCTCGTACACAGGCGTCGGCGGTAGGCGCGGCGCTGATCTCGGCCCACAGGTCGAACCCCGCCCCCCTCATGGGCCAGAATGAGCCCGTGCCTTCCCTGTTGCTGATCGAGGACGACGACGCCATCCGGACGGCCCTGGAGCTCTCACTGACGCGCCAGGGTCACCGCGTGGCGACCGCTGCCAGCGGTGAGGACGGTCTGAAGCTGCTGCGTGAGCAGCGGCCGGATCTGATCGTGCTGGATGTGATGCTGCCCGGCATCGACGGGTTCGAGGTGTGCCGGCGCATCCGGCGCACGGACCAGTTGCCGATCATCCTGCTGACCGCGCGCAACGACGACATCGACGTGGTGGTCGGGCTGGAGTCCGGCGCCGACGACTATGTCGTCAAACCGGTGCAGGGGCGTGTGCTCGACGCCCGGATCCGGGCCGTGCTGCGGCGCGGCGAGCGGGAGTCCAACGACGCGGCGTCGTTCGGCAGCCTCGTCATCGACCGCTCCGCGATGACCGTGACCAAGAACGGCGAGGACCTCCAGCTCACGCCGACCGAGCTGCGGCTGCTGCTGGAGCTGAGCCGGCGGCCGGGGCAGGCGCTGTCCCGCCAGCAGCTGCTGCGGCTGGTGTGGGAGCACGACTACCTGGGCGACTCGCGGCTCGTGGACGCCTGTGTCCAGCGGCTGCGTGCGAAGGTCGAGGACGTGCCGTCGTCCCCGACGCTGATCCGTACCGTGCGGGGTGTCGGCTATCGGCTGGACGCGCCTCAGTGACCCAGGCGCACCAAGGGGGGGCCCGCGGCTGGACCGGGGCGCGCAAGGGAGTTCTGTCGCGGCTGCGCTTCACCAGCCTGCGGCTGAGGCTGGTCGTCGTCTTCGGTCTGGTGGCCCTGACGGCCGCGGTGTCCGCGTCCGGGATCGCCTACTGGCTCAACCGCGAGGCGGTCCTCACCCGCACCCAGGACGCGGTGCTGCGCGACTTCGAGCAGGAGATGCAGAACCGGGCGGGTGCGCTGCCCGAGCGGCCGACGCAGGACGAGTTGCAGCACACCGCGGGCCAGATGGCGGGCAGCGACCAGCGCTTCAGCGTGCTGCTGGTCGCCCGCGACGCCGACGGCAGGACCGTCTACGGCAGCTCCGGCGGGCTGAGCGGCTTCTCGCTGCGGGACGTGCCGACCCCGCTGCGCACGGCGGTCAACAGGACGCAGAAGGTCGGCGGGGCCAACAAGCACCCGTACCACCTGTACTGGCAGCGGGTCATAGACCACGACACCCCGTATCTCGTGGCCGGGACGCGGGTGATCGGCGGCGGCCCGACCGGCTACATGCTCAAGTCGCTGGAACCGGAGGCGAAGGATCTGAACTCGCTCGCCTGGTCGCTGGGAATCGCCACGGGACTCGCGCTGATCGGCTCGGCGCTGCTCGCGCAGGCCGCCGCGACGACGGTGCTGAAGCCCGTGCAGCGGCTCGGGACGGCCGCGCGGCGGCTCGGCGAGGGCAAGCTGGACACCCGGCTCAGGGTGTCGGGCACCGACGAACTCGCCGATCTGTCCCGGACGTTCAACAACGCGGCCGAGGCGCTGGAGAAACGGGTCGCCGACATGGCCGCGCGGGACGAGGCGTCCCGGCGGTTCGTCGCGGACATGAGCCATGAGCTGCGTACGCCGCTCACCGCCATCACCGCCGTGACGGAGGTGCTGGAGGAGGAGCTGGAGGCGGAGACCGGGAGCATGGACCCGATGATCGAGCCCGCGGTCCGGCTGGTGGTCAGCGAGACGCGGCGGCTGAACGACCTGGTCGAGAACCTGATGGAGGTCACCCGCTTCGACGCGGGCACCGCCCGGCTCGTCCTGGACGACGTCGACATCGCCGACCAGATCACCGCGTGCATCGATGCCCGGGCCTGGCTGGACGCGGTGGAGCTGGACGCCGAGCGCGGGATCCACGCCCGCCTGGATCCGCGCCGCCTCGACGTCATCCTGGCCAACCTCATCGGCAACGCGCTCAAGCACGGCGGCTCCCCGGTGCGGGTGACCGTCCGGGCGGACGACGACTCGCTCGTCATCGAGGTGCAGGACCACGGGCCCGGCATCCCCGAGGACGTGCTGCCGCATGTCTTCGACCGGTTCTACAAGGCCAGCGCCTCCCGGCCGCGCTCCGAGGGCAGCGGTCTGGGCCTGTCCATCGCCCTGGAGAACGCCCACATCCACGGCGGCGAGATCACCGCGGCCAACTCGGCCGACTCGGGCGCGGTGTTCACCCTGCGGCTCCCGCGCGGCACCGCCCCGGTGGAAGAGCCCGCCGAGGACGGGCAGCGGCCCGAGAGCGACACCGACCAGCCCAAGGGCGAGGACTCGAAGGGGGAGGCCTGATGACCGTACGTCTCGCGGCCGTGTCTCGTCTGCTCGCCGTGCCCGCCCTCGCCGTTGTGCTGGCCGGCTGCGGGATCCGGGCCACGGAGGTGCCGACGAACTTCGGGCCCGCGCCCTCGCGGGTGCGGTGCTCGCTCGCCGAACCGGACGTGTCGGCGCAGGCCACTCGGGGGCTGCCGGTGCAGGTGTTCCTGCTGTGCGGCTCCTCGCTGGTGACCGTCGACCGGACCGTACGGGTTCCGGACGGCGCGGCCGACTCCGAGCGGCGCATGCTGGTGGCGCAGGGCCTGCTGGACCAGCTCGCCGAGACCCCGTCGCCCGCCGAGAAGGAGGCCGGCTACAGCACGGACGTACGCGGTGGCATCACCGTGGGCGGGCCGTTGAAGGGCGACCCGGAGGACACGCTGCGGCTGAGCACGGCGCCGGACAGCCTCACCTCGTACGCCCTGGCCCAGATCGTCTGCACCTTCTCCGACTCCGCCGCCGCCGAGGGCGACGGCTCCGTGGTCCTGGGCGGCCCCGGCCCCGAGTCCCCGCGCCGCTACGAGTGCACCGACGAGGTGCGGGCCCGCCCGGGCAGCACGGAGCCGCCGTCCAAGGACGTGGCCGGCGAGTGAGGCGGCGGGCGGTTCCGCCGGGCTGTGGCGCACGCCTCACAGGCCTCCCTGGGGGCATCCCGGAACCGATCCTGCCGAAGGCCGCGTCTAGGGGGGCGTGCAGCGTCAAGGCTCCATCGGCGGCAGCGCCGAGTTCCGCATCCGTGTGACGGGAGGTGTCCTCCTCGTCGCACACCTCGCGTTCGTCGCCTGGTTCACGTTGCGGCCGCTGGAGGTGCCCTGGGTGATGCCCGCCAATCTGCGGCCGTTCGCCGGGATCCGGGCCGATCTCGCCCTGGGCTGGCCGGAGGCGGCCCGTCACATCGGCGAGAAGCTGGCCCTGCTCGCCCCGCTGGGCGTGCTGCTGCCGATGGTGGGCGGCAGGCTGGTCGTCTCGCCGCTGGCGTCCCTGCTGCGCACCGTCGCGGCCGGTGCGCTGCTGTCGCTGGGAATCGAGCTGTTGCAGACCGGCGTGCCCGGCCAGGTCGTCGATGTCGACTCGCTGTTCCTGAACACCGCGGGCGTGGGCCTCGCGCACCTGGCGCTCGTCCCCGCGGGCCGCTCCTGGCTGCGCCGCCGCGCCACCGCGCCCCTGACCCGGGCGCCCCTGGCCCCGGAGGAGCCGGCTCAGGGTCGGACCCCGACGATTCCCAGGGTCGGGATCGCCCCGTGGAGCGACGCTTTGCCCCCTTCGTCTCCGTAGCGTGGAGTGCAGATGGGGTACTCGGACGAGAGACCTCGCACACCGAAGCTGAAGGAGTCGCACATGTCCCGCCTCGCCCGCCCCACCAACGGCCGCATGATCGGCGGAGTGTGCGCCGCGCTGGCACGGCGCTTCGGCACCTCCACGACGACGATGCGGGTGATCTTCCTGGTCTCGTGCCTGCTGCCCGGCCCGCAGTTCCTGCTGTACATCGCGCTGTGGATCGTGCTGCCCTCGGAGGACAAGGTGCGGAACAAGGCCCAGACGGCCTGGTGACCGCCCGCCGCGGAAACGCCGATGGGGCGCACCCTGTGTCCAGGGG